>JBIJDP010000090.1:0-7519 GCA_044344065.1 Opitutaceae bacterium | reverse complement strand
CTTCGATGCAACCGCCCCTCCTCCCTGCCACCGTCCTCGCCCGCCTCCTCCGGCTGGCCAAACTGGACGGCGCGGTGGTGTTCGCGATCGCCGGGGCCTTCACCCTGGTGTCGGCATCAGCCGACACCCGGCTGGAGATGCTCATCGGCCTGCTGATCGCCGGGGCCGGGGCCTTTGAACTGCACGGGGCCGGACTCCTGAACGGGGGCGAGTTCCGCGGCCTGCGGTGGCTCGTGACCAGCCAGCTCTATCTGCTCGTGACGGTGCTCCTGTACGTCGGCCTGCGGCTGGTCAGCTTTGATCCCGCGCTGATCAACCTCATCATGACCGACACGTTGCGTCAGCGCTACCTCGCCGCCGGGCTGACGTCCGGGCAGATCAACCAGGTCGTCCAATTGAGCTATTACCTCACGTACGCCATCGTCGGCGTACTGACCCTCGTGTACCAGGGCGGCATGGCGATCTACTATTACCGGCGGCGCAGTGCGGTGGCGGCGGCATTGACGGAAGAGTGATGCAGAAACCTGAAACTTGAGACCTGAGTTTTCCGAACCTCGGTTTTCAGGTCTCAGGTTTCAGGTCTCAGGTTTCGTGACACGCTCCCGTGCGCTTGCGCCTCCCTGGGCGGCCGCTACCGTGCCGTCATGTCGAAGGAACGTTACATTGCGGCAAAGCAGAAGTGGGCCGAGAAGCAGAAGGCGGCGGGCGTGACGGCGCGCACCACCCGCGCCACGGACCGCCTACCACCGGGGCAGAAGCTGACGGCCGGGTTTCCCGTCCTCGACCTCGGGGTGCAGCCCGAGATTCCGCTGGGCGCTTGGACGCTGACGATCGACGGCGAGGTGGAAAAGCCGACGACCCTCACCTGGGCGCAGCTCAACGCCCTGCCGCAGGTGGAGGATGTGAGCGACTTCCACTGTGTAACCACCTGGAGCAAGTTCGACTGCTGCTGGGCCGGCGTGGCTTTCACGACCCTGTATGAACTCGTGCAGCCGAAACCCGGGGCCCGGTTTGTCTATTTCACCAGCTACGACGACTACTCGACCAACGTGCCGCTCGCGCAGTGCCTCGACGACGACGTGCTGCTGGCCACCTCTTTCGACGGCGCGCCGATCACCCGCGAGCACGGCGGTCCGGCCCGCATCATCATCCCGAAGCTCTACGCCTGGAAGGGGGCGAAGTTCGTGAAGGGCATCTCGTTCCTCCAGGAGGACAAACTCGGTTTTTGGGAAGTGCGCGGCTATTCCAACACCGGCGATCCCTGGACCGAAGACCGGTACGCGTGAGGACAGCAGTGTGGGGAACGCTAATCTGCGCTGATCTTCGCTAATCCCTATCCGTGCCGTAGAAACCGCGAAGGGCGCAAAGGCACGCGAAGGAAATAGGCGCAGCGGTAGGCAGCCCGCTGGCGGGCGCGGTTTCAGCGTCCGCAAGCGGACTGCCTACGCTATTCTTGATCGCGCCTTCGCGGTTCTTCGCGTTTTTCGCGATTCAGCTGGATGGGGAATTTCTATCGGCACAGACCAGCGTTCCCACTCTGTTCACCCGGCTCGTTCCAGTTCTCGAACCACGGCGCTTCCTTGTCTCCGATTTCACGCACATTCATCCGCGCCTCGGCGGCGGCGATGAAGGCCTGGAGGGCATAGTCGCCGCGGCCCAGGGCGGACTCGGCGGCGGTGCGCAGTTCGCACGGATAAATGGCCGCGAGCGGCTCGAAGAATTTCCCGTGCCGACCGACGGCACCCTGCCCGGACACGCAGTCTGCGGCGAGTCGCCTGAACCACTCCGGCGGCATCTGCGGCAGGTCCACGGCCAGGACGATCAGGTGGGTGGTCCGACAGCATGCGAGCGCCGCGGTGATGCCGGCGAGCGGGCCGGCCCCGGGCACTGCGTCCACCAGCGGTTTCACCCCCGGCGGCACCCAAGCCTGCTCCGGCCGCGACGACAGGAAGATCTCCCCCGCCCCGGCCTGTTCCAGCAAGCGCCATTGCCGCCGCCACAGGGGTTCGCCCGCGCAGGGCAGCAGGGCCTTGTCCGTGCCCATGCGCGCGGAGCGTCCGGCGGCGAGCAGGACGGCGCTGAAGGTCGGGGCGGAAAACATGCACCTTCGCTAATGACCGTCCGGCGCGAGGCAACCGTGGAGCTGACTCTACTCCGTTAGGTTGCTGGTCCGTCGCCCTGGATCCAGTCCTTCCCGCGGATCACGCGGATCGACGCGGATGTCGGAGGGCATTATCCGCGACGATCCGCGTAATCCGCGGGAAAGTATTCGCCGATTCCCCGCCAGCGAGACGCGCCGCCTACAAGACCTGACGGGGTAGTGCCAAGGTCGCTGACCCCGGACCGGCCTCCGCGAGGCCGGCTGCAACCGGGTGGTTGCCCCGCAAACGGCAAATTCCCGTTCGACACTCGACAAAGCGAGCGCCTAGCCTGCACGCCCATATGGCAAGTACCGACACCAAACTGGGCAACCGCATCCTGATCGGTCTGGCCATTGGAACCGTCGCCGGTGTCGCCACGCTGGGCCTGGGCAAAATCCACCCGGCCTCGCTGGCCTTCATGCAGCAGGTCTCCACGAATCTCTTCGACCCGTTCGGCCAGGTGTTCCTGCGGATGCTGTTCTTCGTCGTCATTCCGCTCGTCTTCGCGTCGCTCGCCACGGGCGTGCTGCAACTCGGCCGGCTGGACCGGCTCGGACCGCTGGCCGGCCGGACCTTCGTCCTGTTCTTCGCCAACATGGCCATCGGCTGCGCTCTGGGCCTCCTGATGATGCACGTGCTGCAACCGGGCGACCACCTGGATCCGGTGGCCAAGACGCGCCTGCTGACGGAATTCGGCGGCGCCGCCCAGAAAACGATCGATCTCCGCGGCTCGCAGCCACCCATGAGCCTGGGGGTGCTGGTCGAGATGTTCATGCCGAAGAACCTGCTCGGTGCCGTCGTCGGCCAGACCAAGACCGGCATCGGCGACGTGCTGCCGCTGATCCTGTTCGCCATCCTGGTCGGCGCCGTGGGCACGCAGCTCATCGAGTCGCGCCGCCGCAGCCTGCAGGATTCGCTCGAGATGGTGAGCGAGCTGATGACCGGCATCGTCCACTTCGCCCTGAAACTCGCGCCCTTCGCGGTGCCGGCGATGATCTACAGCGTCATCGTCAAGATCGGCGTGGACATCCTCGTCGCGCTCGGGGTTTTCGTCCTCGGCTGCGTCTTCGTCATGCTCCTGCACCTGTTCGGCACGATGTCGATCTGGCTGAAAATCTGGACCGACCGCTCGCCGCTGGCGTTCTTCCGCGACATCAAGACCGTGCTGGTGACGGCGTTCTGCACGAGTTCGAGCAATGCCACGCTGCCCGCCGCGCTGGATTGCGCGAAGGAAACCCTGAAGCTGCAGCCCAGCGTCGCCGGCTTCGTCCTGCCCCTCGGCACCACGATGAACATGAGCGGCACGGCGCTTTACGAGGGCTGCGTGGTCCTCTTTGTGGCGCAGGTCTTCGGCGTGGACCTCAATCTGGCGCAACAGGTCACCCTGCTCCTGCTCGCCGTGCTCAGTGCCGTGGCCGTGGCCGGCATTCCCGGCGGTTCGCTGCCGCTGATCGCCGGGCTGCTGGTAACCTTCGGCATTCCGCCGGAGGGCATTGGCATCATCCTCGGCATTGACCGTCTGCTCGACATGACGCGTACGATGACGAATGTCGGCAGCGACATGGTCACGACCGCCGGGGTGGACGCCCAGGTCCTGCGGGCGGAGGCGAAGCAGGCGGTCGCAGCCTAGGGCCGCCAAGCGACCGGCTACTTTCGTAGTGCCGTGCTTCAGCCGGCACTGGCTTGGGGCGCATCGCAGCTGGTGAGGCACAAAAGTGCGGGCTAAAGCACCGCACTACGGGCTATGGTTCACTCGGACCGAGGCCAAGGAGCCGGTGATGTGGGTCAGCCGTTCGGATCGGGCGGCGTGAAACTCTTTTCGCCGCCGAGTGTCTTCCATTGGCGGTAGAAAACATACAGCGCAACCAACGCGAGGGTGTTCGACACGCCGCTCAGGAAGAAGGAATAGCGGTAGTCGGCGATCCGTTGCATCAGCATGCCAACCACCGGCGGCGCCAGCACCTGGCCGACCATGCCAAAGATGTAGTTGGCGCTGACGAACTGGCCGTAGCGCTCCCGCGGCAACACGCGCGGACCCAGCGCCGAGGACGCGCCGAGGTAGATGGAAATCGCCACCTGGTTGACGCTCCACCAGATGAGCAGGGTCAGTTTACCATCCACGAACCAGAAGCAGCAGAAGTAGCTCAGCACGGTGAGCACCATGCCCACCAGCGCCACCCGGAGCGGATGAAAATAGTCGGCAAAGAAGCCCACGATGAAGAAGGCCGGGATCTGCAGGATATAGGTCCAGCCCTTCACCTCGCCAAAGTCCTGCAGGGACAGGCCGAGGGTCGGCGCGTAACCCGGTTTGCCCGCCTGCGTGCCGAAAAAGATCACGTAGCCGAGCGGCACCAGCGACGCCCAATAGAAAATCGTGATCACGAAAAAATTGAGATAGAAGCGGTGCCGGAAGGAGGATTTGAAATAATCCCGGATGGCGCCCATCCGGCCGCCCGGGACCTTGGGCGGAGGCGGCGGGTACTCGCCCTCCTTCACATTCCAGACGATCAGGGTGAAGCCGACGGCAAAAACGAGGCCGATCACGACGAAGACGTGCAGGGTGTAGTGCTCGATGTAGCCCAGGGCCCATTGATTGAACGCCATGCTGCCCAGCGCCCCGACCGAGCGGTAAAGCCCCATGAACTTGCCCATGACCTCCCCCGGGACCACGTCGACGATCAGGCAGGCGAAACACTGGATGATGTAGGCGTTGAAGAGCAAAAAGCTCACAATTCCGACGCCGATCCACACAATCGAGCAGCCGGCAACCGTGACTGATTCAAGGCCGAGCGAGTTCAGCAGGCCGTGCGCCCAAATGCCGCCGGGTTTCACCGCCCCCAGCATGATGAGACAGAATACGGCGGGCGGGGTCGCCCACAGCAGGAACGGTCGCCGCCGGCCCAGCCGCCCACGGTACCGGTCGCTCTGCGTGGCCACGATCGGATTCCAAAAGAACGCGATCGTCGGCGACAAGGTGCCCATCCAGCCCAGCAGCGTGTCGCTCGCCCCCTGCCAGCGCAGGAGCAAGCCCGTGACCGTCATCATCGACTCGAAGAGCTGGAAGACGAAATCACCCCACAGCATCCAGAACACCACCTGGAACAACTTGCGGTGGGTGTATGTGAGCGTGCCGACCCGGAATATCCTGGGACCAGGCGCTGGGGAGGGTTCGGATACAGTGGACATCAGCAAGAGGTGTTCAGGGCTCCCGGGACCTGGGAGCGCGACCGCCCTCGGTCGCAATTGCACGCGTTCCTTTTCGATCCCGAGAAAGAGAAAGATAAAGAGAACGAGAAAGATTGGATTCTAGCATTGGGAAGAAAGGCGGCGATCGGAATCCTCGCCCTACAACCGGATGCCAGTCTGAAACAACCTATCATCGGGCGACAGGCTTCAGCCGAAGCACGGTGACGAGCCGGTGCGATTGCGCCGGGGTGGATTCCAACGCGAGCCGGTTGATGGGAGTGTAGCACCAATTGACGCCGCAACGCTTGCTGGTGGCGGTCGCCGCCCACGTGGCGGTGACCTCGAGGTTGAAACGCGTGCCCTTCAACGTGCTCTTGCCGGGCGCCGCCCGCATGGGCAGGGGCGAATGCAGGTAGAAACTCACGGGGAGCGGTTCCGCCAGTTCGATCTCGTCAATGATCTCGATGCGATCCGGTGTGGGCGAATTGATTGTCCGCCGGCAGGACACCACGGGCGCCTGCCAGGTCTTGCCCGTGTCAACGGTGGCGGTAAGCGAGGTGCCGTCGCCCTGCGCGATCCAGTCGGAGGCATGGAGCGAAGGGTTGTGCTGGCCACAGCCGAGGGGCACGGCGAGGTTGTGGGCGACCTCGCTCTTCATGAACGGCAGGTTGGCGGCGTCCTCGTACGGCACGGCCCCGCGGTCGGTCGCAAAGAGCTCGCCGCCGGCCTCGAGGATGAACGAGCCCTTGTCGCGATGGCAGTGGCCGGCGTTTTCCATGGCGCCGACCAGGAACAGGCGCACGCTGTCCTGGCCGAGGCGGCGGAAACTCGAAACGGTGCCGGCCTTGGCGAGCTTGGTGTACGCCGGCAGATCCACGACGGCCTCGGGACAACGCTCGGGCCCGTGGATCACCGTGAAGACGCCGTCGAAGGTCCAGTCGCGCTTCACCTTCTTGCCGCGCTTCAGCAGGTCGGCCATGAGGCCCTGCCAGAGCGGGGTGTCGAGGGCGGCCGCGAGCATGCCGACGGCATCCGTCGCGACGGCGTCGCCGACCGTGTCGGCGATGGGATGATAGGATCCCGGTTCGCCTGCGGTGGAAAGCAACGAGGCGATGTAGCTGTCCATGGTGCGCATCTTGGGCGGCACCATGGCACGCAGGTCTTTGCCCCGGAGGCGGGCCAGCAGGGACATGGCCGGCAAGGTGGCGCGAAAACTGTTCGACCAGTAACCGACGCCCTCGTGGGTCGAACCGTCGGCCTGGATGTAGCGGTCAATGTATTCGTACATGTCGCGCTCGAAGACATCGATGTCAGCCATGGTCCGCGGCCAGGCTTGGTTCAGGACCAGCAAACCGAGGATGCGTCCGAGTCCGATCATGTGGTGCTGGTTGCAGTTCCACATGTATTCGTACTGGAGAAACGCCTCGCGGATGCGCGGCAGGCCCTTGGTGGCGATGGCATAGCGCACGAGGTGTTCGCCGTTGGGCGTGAACCAGTCGCCGGCCCAGTCGAGCGCGAGGGCGATGCCCGCCGTGACATGGGCCTCGGGGAAGGCGCGCGTGTCCCAGGTCGAGCCCGGGAAACTCTGCATGAAGTGCGGCGCCCAGTTGACGGTATGGGCGATGCTCACCGCAATCCGCGCCGCAAAGCGCAGGAGGGCGGGATCGCGGTCGATCAAACCCACAAAGGCGCAGACCGGCGCATCAATGTGGAAGGAGCGGGTCTTGGCATCACGCTCGCGCGACTGGATGGACCAGATGTCGCCCGAGGCCAGATAGGTCCCGACCTGGGCTTCCGGGGTGCGCGGGTCGCTCATCGCGGCCTTCGCCTGCGCCCGGAGCTGATCCATCATGGGTTGATACAGCGGCGAGAGCGCCTTGCGCCGCAGCGTTTCCAGTTCGCCGGCATCAAAATAAAACCCGAACCGCGGCTTGTACTCGATGGGCGTCCCTTCCGGCCGCAGCCAATTCGCCCAATCCGGCGTATGCGGCACCGGCCGGGCGAGCATGGCCTTGCGCCGCTTGGTATGTCCGCAGCCGATCCAGTAAAGCCAGACCTCGTCCGCGCCATCCTGCGACGATCCGACCTCGAGGCGGATCCGCTCCAGCGTCGTGCCGCGCACCCTGCCTTCAAACTCATGCGCGCTGCTGCGTCCCGGTTCCGCGTCGATCACCTTCTGCTCCACGCCATCC
>JBIJDP010000087.1:0-7606 GCA_044344065.1 Opitutaceae bacterium | reverse complement strand
GTGCCGCGTGCCCAGACCGCTGGGCAGGACATTGTTGGTGTCGATCGCCTGGATCAGGCTGCCGGCCGAAACCACCACGCCGTCGCCCCGGATCACAAAGGCGCCGTCGATGGACGAGTACTCCTTCACGGTCTCATCCATGAACGGGTTGAGGATGTTGCGATCCTCCTCCTTGTAACCGTAGAAAGGATTGAGCACGAGCGGTTTGCTCAATTGCTCCACGCGATCGGAATCGCCCACCACAAAGAGACAACCCACGGGCCGGCCTTCACGGCCCTCGACCGCGAGTTCGGTGGCCACGGCGATGACCCGCTCCAAGACCTCGGGCTTCACGTCCTCGGGCAGCAGCTGGCTTTGACCGGTGAGCACCGATTGGAACTCCCGCTCGATGTCCACCACCGCCAGCGTATCGAACTGGTTGCTGCCCGTCACCCCACCAATGCAGCACACCCGGTCGTTGTAGGCGACGATCCCGCGGGTTAGTGCCACCAGAATGGCGCTGCGCAGCTGCGCCATGCGCTGGGTGGTAAAGGACCGGACCTGGATGGTTTCCGCAAATTCCTTCTGGTCCTCGCTGGGCTCGATCGGATTGCGCGTCACGAGGATCGTCTTGATCTTGGCCTGCAGGGCCCCGGCCTGGATGCCGCCGACGAACGTGTCGCCAAAGACCATGATCGCCCCGCACTCCGCGCCCTTGGCCACGCGCTGGGCCTCGTTGAACATGAGCTTGTTGATGCGGTTCTGCTGCGCGTGCACCGGCCGGATGCCGCCAAAGCCGCCTAGCAGCCGTTCGTACAACGCATCGAGGTCGGGCGCGCCGACCAGATTCTCCACGAGGTCCGCCTCCCGCACCTGCCGGGCAATCGAGGCCAGCACCTGCAGGTAGTCGCGGGCCTCCTGCCCGGCGATGAGCATGAAGATCAGCCGCACCTTCTCGTCGTCCTTGGCGCCGTCATGGCGGATGCCGGCGCGGCTGCGGCCGATGGCCAGCACGTAGCGCCGGTTCATCTTCACGCGCACGTGCGGCAGCGCCACCCCGAGTCCGAGGTAGGTGGTCATCGTGCTCTCGCGTGCCAGCAGGCCCTTCAGCAGCGCCTCCGGCTTGAGGTCGGGAAACTTCTCGACGCAGGCCGAAAGCAATTCCTGCAGCGCGCCCTGCAGCGTGAGACTGTGCAGGTCAATGATGCGGCCGCGGGCGATGATCTTGTCGAGCCGCATGGTGGGGTGTTGCTAGCGGGTGCGGTCGCGCGGGACTCGGGTGCAAATCACTTTTCCCATTCGAGCGCGCCCTTGCGGACTTCGTAGACGAGGCCAAGCACGAGCAGACCGATGAAAAACATGACCGGCCCGAGGATCGGGATGTGGTTGGCGAGGAACTCGCGGTAGATGAAGGCCCACGGGATGAGGAAAACCACCTCGATGTCGAAGAGGATGAACAGCATCGCGGTGACGAAGAACTTGACCGAGAAACGCGTGCGCGCCAGGCCGTCGGCCGCGATGCCGCACTCGTAGGCCGTGTCCTTGATGCGGTTCTTCGCCGTGCGCTGGCCGAAGAAATGGCTCGCACCGATGACGCCGCCGGTGATGAGGGCGGCCAGCGCGGCCTGGATCAGGAACGGAAGATAGTCGGAGGACATCGCCTCAAACTTGCGCGATTTGCCTGCCGGGCGGCAAGCGGTTTATTCCCCCACCCGCCGGAAACGCGTGGCGTCGGTTTTCGTCGAGCCCACGCCCAGCAGCTCGGCAAACTCCAGCGTGCGGATTTCCTCCGACACGGGATTGAAGCCGGTGAGCTTGCGGAGGCGGTTGATCCGCTCGAGCATGAGGGCATCCAGCAGCACCGGGTCGCGGCTGAGCCAGAGCAGCGGCTCGGTGGCCGAGTAGAGCGAATTGAAGAACGGCCCGCCGATGTACTGGTAGTGCTCCAGGCTCACGATCGAACAGGCCCAGGTCTCGCGCAGCTCGGGGATGGCGCTCATTTCCGCCACGGCCGCCGGGGCGTTGGCCGGACTGCGGAAGAAGCGGGCGGTATTCGAGGCGTTCCACAGCGTGGCGTTCACCAGGGCGCCGTTGATGCCCAGCATGGGATGATCCGTGTAGACTGGCAGGTTGATCCAGAAATCCGCGTCGAGGAAGAGCGGCGTGGCGAGGAAGCTCTTGCGGTCCTCGTCCTTGGTGGAGGTGTTGGGCACGTCGCGCGTCTGGGACTCGATGAAGATCGGGTCGAAGCGCTGCGGCAGCGGTGAGTCGTAGAACCACACCGGGTCGTAGAACTTGCCCGACTCGAGCACGTAGATCTGGTGCCCCGGGAAGGGCGACTCGCCGGTCACCAGCGAGGGCAGATAGCCGGTCATACGCAGCCGCAACTGGTTCAGGCCCACGAGAAAAACATCCTTCGGTTCAAAGCCGCGGCGCTCGAGGGCCTTGATGACGGCCCGGACCAGCGGCACCGGCGTGGCCATGCCCGGACCGGAGTCGGCGTAGATTTTCAGGCCCACCTTTTTCTTCTCCCCGGGCACCAGCTTTCGGCCGGTGGCGGACTCGAACTGCGCGAGCAGATCCTCAACCTTTTCGTTGTAAGCCGCGTCGGTGAACTCCGGCAACCGCGTCTCCCAAACCGGCTCGGGCGCCGGGGGCGGCCCGGCGGGGGGCGTATCCGGGGCCGCGCTCATCCCGGGGATGAGTGCCAATGTGAGAACGGTGAGTAGCTTGAAGCGCATGTTGTGGTGTGTAGTCGCCTAATCGGCGCCGATGTTTCCTCCGCGAGCCGCGAAACTTGACAGTCCCCGCGCCCGGTTGAAAGTGCATTCTTTGCGGTTCAGCCCCGCCCTCCGCCGTACATGCCCGCCATCAAGCCCACCTGCGTCCGCGACCTCAAGTTGCGGGTGAATCTCGCCGACGTTGTTGGGCGCGTGGTTACGTTGCGCAAGGGCGGCGGCACGCGGCTCAAGGGCCTCTGTCCCTTCCACAACGAGAAGACCCCCTCGTTCCACGTCGATCCCGACAAGGGCTTCTACAAGTGCTTCGGCTGCGGTAAGGCCGGGGACGCCATCTCCTTTGTCCGCGAGACGGAGCAACTGGGCTTCACCGAGGCGGTCGAGGCCCTGGGCCAGCGCTACGGCATCGTCATTGAATACGAGGAAGGCTCCGGCGGACCCTCGCGCGAGGAGCGTTCGCTGCGGCAGGAGATCTTCGAGATCCACGAACTCGCCACGGAGCATTACCACCAGGCCTTCAAGGCGGCCACGCCCACGGGCGACTTCATGCGCAAATACTGGGTGGAGCAGCGCCGCTTCACGCCGGAACTGGCGGACGAATTCAAGATCGGCGCCGCCGCCCCCGCCGACGACGGCCTGGGGGCGATGCTGCTGAAACGCCGGTTCTCCGAGGACGCGCTGCGCCAGTGCGGCCTGTTCTTCATCCGCGAGGGCGCCGTGCTCGGGCTCAATTCGTTCAAGCCGCGGTTCCGCGGGCGATTGATGATTCCGATCCGCGACCACCAGGGCCGCGTGGTCGCCTTCACCGCGCGCCAGACCGACCTCACGCCGGAGGACGATCCCGCGCGCGAGGCCAAGTACGTCAATTCGCCGGAGACGCCCATCTTCACCAAGGGCAACCTGCTCTTCAACCTCGACCGTGCCCGCACCGCCGCCGGCGAGGGCCGGCCCTTCGTGATGGTCGAGGGCCAGCTCGACGCCCTTCGCTGCTGGAGCGTCGGACTCAAGACCGCCATCGCCCCGCAGGGCACCTCGATCACCGACACGCAGCTCGTGCTGCTGCGCCGTTACCACATGCAGGTGGAATGTTTCTTCGACAGCGACAGCGCCGGCCAGAAGGCCGCGCTGCGTTTTCTCCCCATGGCGCTGAAAGCCGGTCTCGAAGTGCGCTTCCTGCAGCTTTCCGGACAGGAAAAAGTCGATCCCGACCTGCTCTTTCTCCAGCGGGGCCTGCCCGTCTACGCCGAATTGCAGCGCGACTCGCTCTCCGCCATGGCCTTTGCCTGCCGCTCCCTGCTGCCGCAGCCGGCCGGCGCCAGCTCCGAGCAGAAGTCCCGCGCCGCCCACGCCGTCATGGAACTGATTGCCGCGGCGGAATCCGAAGTGGCCCGCACCGAGTTCATCGCCGAGACCGCCCGCCTGCTGCACCTCGCGCCCGCCGCCCTGCAGCGCGATTTTCAGACGCTGACCAACCGCCAGCAGCGGCAGAGTGCGGCCCGCACCGCCGCCACGGCCGCACCGGCCGCAGCCCCGCGCCGCACTGCCACGGTCACCTCCGAGCACGAACTGCTGATGCTCTGCCTGCACTTCGAGTCCATCGGCAAATCCCTGAGCCAGATTCTGCCCCACGACTGGATTGATCGCGGCTACCCCGCCGGCGTGCTGCTCAACCGTTTTCTGGGCGAATTCGAACACGACAGCTGGCCCGGCCGTGACCACCTGGATCAGCTTTTGGAAACCCCTGAGGAAAAAGCGCTTGTCGCCTCCCTGCTCTTCGATACGCCTGATTGTGATGATCCCCTCAAGGCCGCCGGTGAAGGCGTGCGTCAGCTGCGTTCCCGCGCCCTCGAGCCCCGCCTGCGGCAAATAGAACTTGCTTTGGCCAACAACGGTGCGGACAGTAATTCTGACCCAATTTCACTCTTAAAAGAACGTTCCGAAATCCAACGCCAGCTCCGCCAGCCGCTCAGTTTACCCACTCACATCTGAGGGTTATTGCCTAATTTTCCACCATGCCGCGCAAAGCCAAGTCCGCCAATTCCGATTCCCAGTCCGAAGCCGTCGAGGCTGCCCTTGAAAAAACCGCCGAGGTCGGCGCGGGCGGCGAGATCGCGGCCGGCACGGCCGGGATCAACGAAAAGATCCGCCAGCTCATCCGGCATTCCAAGGAACAGGGTTACCTCACCTTCGACGACATCAACGAGGCGCTGCCCGAGTCGGTCGAGAACCAGGAGGAGATCGATAACGTCCTTTCCATCCTGCAGAACCTTGAGATCGAGATCCTCGAGCCCGACCAGGTTGACGATTTCAAGCAGCGCATGGAGGAGGCCGAGGAGGAGGAGACCCGCTCCTCGCAGCATGACATCCTCGACGACCCGGTCCGCATGTATCTCAAGCAGATGGGCCAGGTCCCGCTGCTGACCCGCGAGCAGGAAGTCGAAATCTCCAAGCGCATCGAGAACGCCGAGCTCAAGGCCCAGACCGCCCTGTTCGAAGCCTCCGCCGTCGGCGCCTACATCGCCACCCTCGGCGCCAAGCTCCTGACCCGCGAGGAACGCTTCGACCGCATCGTCATCGACAAGAAGATCGACAGCCGCGAAGCCTATTTCAAATCGCTGCCCAAGCTGGTCGAGACCACCCAGAAGGCCGAAGCCGGCGTCGCCGAGGCCTGGCAGGAATACCTGAAGGCCCGTACCGAGGCCGACCGCAAGCGCATCCTCTCCAAGTACCGCAAGCGCGAGAACCTCCTGCGCGCGAACTTCAGCAAGTTCTATTTCAAGCTCAAGGTCTACGAGGAGTATCTCGAGCAGCTGCAGCCCGTGCTCTCCGAGGTCGAAAACCTCAACGCCCAGCTCGAGCGCGCCAAGCACCCGAAGACCAAGAAGGACGCGGCCATCGACACCAAGGCCATCCAGGGTCGCTTCAAGCAGCTCGAGGCCGCCCAGCGCATCGCCCCCGCCCAATTGCTGGCCGTGGTCGCACAGACGATGGTCCACGTGCGCGAAGCCCACAAGGCCAAGACCGAGATGGTCGAGGCCAACCTGCGCCTCGTCATTTCCATCGCGAAGAAATACACGAACCGCGGCCTCTCCTTCCTCGACCTCATCCAGGAGGGCAACATGGGCCTCATGAAGGCCGTCGAGAAGTTCGAGTACCGCCGCGGCTACAAGTTCTCCACCTACGCCACGTGGTGGATCCGCCAGGCCATCACACGCTCCATCGCCGACCAGGCCCGCACCATCCGCATCCCGGTCCACATGATCGAGACGCTGAACAAGGTGATGCAGGTCCAGAAGCAGCTCCTCCAGGAATTCGGCCACGAGCCCACGCCCGAGGAGGTCGCCGACGAGATGAACCTGCCCGTCGAGCGCGTGCAGCAGATCATGAAGATGGCGCAGCAGCCCATCTCGCTCCAGTCGCCGGTCGGCGACGGCGACGACACGAGCTTCGGCGACTTCATCGAGGACAAGTCCGCCGAGAACCCGTACGACATGACGGCGTTCTCCCTCCTGCGCGAAAAGATCATCGACGTCCTCGACTCGCTCACCGAGCGCGAGCGTCGCGTGCTCTCGCTGCGCTTCGGCCTCGTGGACGGCTACAGCCGCACGCTCGAAGAGGTCGGCAAGCAGTTCAAGGTCACCCGCGAGCGCATCCGGCAGATCGAGGCCAAGGCGCTCCGCAAGATGCGTCACCCGACGCGCATCCGCCAGCTGCACGGCTTCTTCGACGCCGAGCAGATCGACAACGCGCAGAACCTCATGAAGGTCGCCGCCACCACCATGCCCCGCCCGCCGGGTCATGTCGGCGGTCATCTGCCCGGCCTGCCCCCGGGCCTGCCTCCCGTTCTGCCGCCCCGGCCCTGAGTCCGACCGGCTGCACCGCTTTCCCGCTTTACAGTCCCGGACCCCCGCCTAGCTTGCCTCCCATGGATACATCCACCGCTCTTCTCGCCGCCATCTTCGGTCTCGGCGTTCCCGAGCTGGTCATCATCTTGATCATTTTGCTCGTGCTGTTCGGCGGCGCCAAGCTGCCCTCGCTCGCCAAGGGCCTCGGCCAGTCCATCAAGGAGTTCAAAAAGGCCAGCAAGGATGAGCCCGAAGCGTCCAAGACCCCCGAAGCCGGCAAGACCCCGAAGGATCCCGCCGCCAACTGAGCCCCGGCCCATCCTCCACTCTCCAGCGCGCCCCAACCGGCGCGCTTTTTTGTGGCCAAAAAAAACGTAGCGCGGAGCATCAGCCCGCGCTCACACGCTTCACCGCCACCCCAGCCTGCCGAACCAGTGCCGGCTAAAGCACGGCACTACACTTGATCGGTCCGATCAGTCCCATCCGTCCGATCACGCCCCCGCCACTTCCTCCCGCAACCATGCCTTGAAATCCCGGATCTGCACCGGCGTGCCCAGCGCCAGCACCTCGTCGCCGGGCTGCAGGCTCTCCTGCCCGCCCGGGTTCAGGATGCGTTGTGTGCCGCGGTGGATGCCCGCGATCTGCACACCGTGGTGCCGCGCCGGTGACAGGTCGGCCAGGGTCCGCCCCGCCGCCCGGCTCCAGGCCGGCACCGCCAGTGCGACCATGCAGACTTCCTCGAACACCGAATCGGCCTGCGGCGAGCCCGACACCGCCCCGAGAAATTCCCGGCCCGCGCGCACCTGCTCGGTCGTGCCCATGAGCAACACCCGGTCCCGCGGATACAGCACGGCCTGGGGCGGCGGCAGCGGGATCATGAAGCCCTGCCGCTCAATGCCCACCACGGTGCAGCCGAAGCGCGACCGCAACTGGAGCTCGGCAATGCTGCGGCCCTGGCTGTCGGCCAGGTAGGGCAGCATGCAGTCGACCACCTGCAGGTTCCAATCCTCGTGCGACTGGAGCCAGGGTGTCGTGGTGGCTGTC
>JBIJDP010000086.1:0-7615 GCA_044344065.1 Opitutaceae bacterium | reverse complement strand
TCGCCTCGGCGCGGCGGCAGCCGAATGCGGTCTCCGCGCAGATACGGACCGCGATCTCGTCCTCCTCGCGGAAGACGAAGTAAGCCTGCTCGAGTCCGCTGGCGGCGCCTGGGCCGCGCTGGGCGAGGCCATCCGGACCTTCCGCGCGCTGACACCCCTCCGTCCACTCGACGCCTTCGGCTTTGCCGCCGCGGCGGAAAACCCGCTCGAGGAACCGAATGCCCGCCTGCGGCGCATCGGCGGCGGGGTCGAGGCCTGGGCCTTTGCCGCGGACGACGGCTCGGTGTACAAGTTCTACCTGCCGCGCGAGGAGAAGCGCATCGGCAGTGCCTTCGGTTTCCGGCCGGGCGATGAGACCATGCTGCAGGCCGAGGCCGGACTCGGCGACTACCGGGCGCTGCTCGAAAAACTCCTGCTCATCCATGCGCTTGGCGGCATGGCCACCGAGGTCATTGCCGTGACGCCCGAGGGCATTCTCGTCGCCAAGCAGGCGCTCGGGGAACCGTTGCCACAGGGCGACGACATGTCGCAGCGGCTGCCACCCGGCCTGATCGAGATCCCCTCGCGCTTCCTCCGCGCCAACCGCGATCATCCGCGCCTGTTTTTCCACCGGGAGTCCGCGTGGCTCGTGGCCGATTTGCACGCGCGCAACTTCGTCCGCGGCAGCGACGGCGCCCTGCGGGTGATCGACCTCGTCGCCGCCCCGTGGCCCGCGCCCGAAAGCGCCTCCCATGCGCTCATCGCCGACTGGCTGGTTCGCGTCCGCCGCGACCCCGCCGCCTCCGTCCTGCCGGGTGCGCACGACGACGAATTATAGTTCGGGGATTCCTCCTTCGCCGGGCCTAAGGAGGACAGGTCCGATCCCCGCCATCCCCACTCCGCTGCGCTGGAATCCAATCTTTCTCGTTCTCTTAATCGTTCTCTTTCTCGGCTTGGATAGTTGGCGTCCGATTGCGACCGAGGGCGGTCGCGCTCCCATCGCCTGCAAGCAGGCCCCTACCCAAGCAATGCGGGCGGGCCGCCCGCGCTCCCATTTACTGCGCGGCGATCACCTTCAAGACATCGGCGGCCTGCTCGCGCGTGGAGGCGCTGTAGTCGGCCCAGACGATCTTGCCGCCCTTGATCAGGAAGGCCTGGCGCTTGGCGAAGCCCATGGTCGTCGGCACGCCGAAAGCCTCGACGACCTTCTTGTCGTGGTCGGCGAGGAGCGTGAACGGCAAATTGTACTTTTCCTTGAAGGCTTTCTGCGCCGCGGGCTTGTCGGTGCTCACGCCGATGACGGCCACGCCCTTGGCGGACAGATCCTCAAAGGAATCGCGCAGCGAGCAGCCCTGGGCGGTGCAGCCGGGCGTATCGGCCTTGGGATAGAAATAGACCAGCGTGAAGGGCTGCTTGGCGTAGACATCGGCCAGCGCGAGGGTCGCGCCGGTTTCGGTGACAGCGGACAGGGCCGGCGCGGTGGCGCCGACGGCGAGGGGTTCGGCGGAGGAGAAAAGCGACATGGTGAGGAAGGCGGCCAGGGCGATGAGGGGGCGGAGATTCATACGCGCCCACCGATAGCCATCCCGCCGGCATTCGCAAGCCGGCCGGACAGTATGAATCGCCATTTCCGGCTCGTGCCGGCCCTGCGCCTGTTTATGTTGCGGATCCGGCCCCACCCCATGTCCACACCCCACTTTGCGGACATCCCCTCCCGCACCACCCTCTCTGTTTCCCAGGTCGCGCTCTTTGGCGACCGCGGATATCACATTCATCCGGCGGTGTTTTCCGATGCCGAGGTTGCCCGCATCAACGCCGCGGCCGACCGGGTCATCGCCCGGCAATTCGACAAAGGGGTGCAGCCCGACGGTTTTTCCGGCCGGGAACATGACGCCTACGCCGTCATCAAGATCGACAACGCCTGGAAGGCCGACTCCGTCCTCGCCGCCGCCGCCCTGAGCCCGCGCCTCGGCCACATCGCCGCCCAGCTCATCGGCGCGCCGGGCATCCGCCTGTGGCACGACCAACTCCTCGACAAGCCGCCGCACGGCGGCCGCGTGATCACGTATCATCAGGACTGGGCCTACTGGCAGATGGTCGCCGAATGCCGGACGGTGACGTGCTGGATCGCCCTCGATGATGTGCTGCCCGAATCCGGGCCGATGGTTTTTCTCGAAGGCTCGCACAAGCTCGGCCTCTGGACGCTCCCGGTCGGCATCACCGGTGACGACACCCAGAAACCGCAACTGCCCGCGAATTTCGAGACCCGCGAGGTACCGGTCATCATTCCCAAGGGCAGCGTGTCGTTTCACCACGGGCTGCTGTTGCACGGCAGCGACCGCAATTTCTCCCCCTCGCGCCGCCGCGCGTTTGTCTCCCATGTCATGTCAACCGAGTGCACGTACCGCCCGGGGCAGGAACACATGAACGAATGGAAGATGAAGGCCCAGCCCGACTGCCCCCAACCCGGCGAGAAATTTCACGGTCCGCAGTTCCCGGTCATGTGGCCGGCAGTGACCTCGTAGCGCGGAACTTCAGTCCGCGCTCACCACGCCGCACCGGGGCATTGTCCTCCTGAACCAGTGCTGGCTGAAGCCAGCACTACGATTCTCATCCCAGGGGCACACAGGCCGCGATCAGGTCATCCACATGTCCGGTCGCCAGCGCGACCACGGTGTCGGCGGCGCCGTAATAGAGCCGGACGCAGCCATCGTCGTCGAGCAGCATGCCGCACGGGAAGATCGCGCTGCCGCGGAATCCCTCCAGTTCGTAGCCCGCCTCGGGGGCGAGCAGCGGCGTGCGCATCAGGCCGACCACCTTCGAGGGATCGGCCAGGTCGAGCAGCACCAGGCCGGCGAAATATTTCTTGAACCAGCCCTTCGGCTCCCAGCCGCCCAGGCGCGTGTGTTCATCCTTCCAGACCGCGTGAATCGGCGTCAGCCAGCCGGCCCGCGTCCGCACCGGCGGCGCGGCCGGACCGATCTTGCAGTTGGCATAGGGCACGTCACCGGCGCCGAGGACCGGGCGCTGCCGACCCCAGTATTTCAAATCCGGCGACTGGCTGATCCAGATCGGAAACGCCTCGGGTTCGGCGCGCATGTAAACCGGAAACGGACGCTCCAACCGCACGAATTCGCCGCCGATGCGCTCGGGGAAGAGCACCATGTTCCGGTTGTCCGGCGCCGACAGGCTGAGAAACCGGTAGCGTTCGAAATCCTCGGTCTCCGCGATCACCCCGCTGATGCCGTGTGCCGTATCAACGGCGAAGCACAGCAACGCCCGTCCCTCGACGATGGTGATGCGCGGATCATAGACGCGCTTGATGAAGCCGGCGCCGAACCGTTCCGGATACAGGTGCCGCAGCCCCGCCCGGGCCTGCTCCAATTCGAGCACGGGGCGTGGATGCACGGCCCACTTCACGCCGTCGGCGCTGGTGGCGAGGCCGAGGTTCGTGCCGTCAATATGGGCGTCACCCCAGCGGCCGTAGTCGTTGCGGAACACCATGACATGACGCCCCGCGAAGCGCGCAACGCCGGCGTTGAAGACCATCGTCGCCGGGAACGGACAGTCGGTGTGCTGCAGGACCGGGTTGGCAGGATGGCGCGTGAGCATGGTCAAATCATTGAAACGCGAAGGACGCGATGTGCGCGATGGTTTTCCGGTTTCCGCGTTCTCCGCGAACTCCGCGTTGATAAATCGGACTGCTCACTTCCCCGCCGTGATCACCCGCGCCGCGGCCTGCGCCTTGAGGCAGAGCTCGGCCGCCTTGAAGGCGTGGGCCTGGGTCATCGCCTTTTCGGTGCGGTTCAGGCAGTCGAGGATGAGTTCGCCGAAGAAACGGAAACCCACCTTGCCCGCGACGTTGATGAACTGCTCGCCCTTGTCGTCCACGAGGATGAGGTTGTCGCCGGCCGCGTCGCGACCGACGTCCACGTACTTGCGCAGCTCGATGTAGCCCTTGGTGCCAAGGATCACCGTGCGGCCGTCGCCCCAGGTGCGCAGGCCGTTCGGCGTGAACCAGTCCACGCGGATGTAGTTTGACGTCCCGTTGTCGCCGACCAGCGAGGCCTCCCCGAAATCCTCAAACTCCGGCGTGTCGGCGTTGGCGAAATTGCCCACGGCGGCATTGACCACCGTTGCCTCGGTCGCGCCGCTGTAATGGAGAAACTGCTCGAACTGGTGGCTGCCAATGTCGCAAAGGATGCCGCCGTACTTCGCCCGCTCAAAGAACCAGGCCGGCCGCGAGGGCTTGCTCAGCCGGTGCGGCCCGAGGCCCAGCACCTGGATGACGCGGCCGATGGCGCCGCCCGCCACGAGGTCGCCGGCATGCATCGCGCACTCCACGTGCAGCCGCTCGCTGAAGTACACCATGTATTTGCGGCCGGTCGCCTTCACGGCCGTGCGGGCCTGCGCGAGCTGGTCGAGCGCGGTGAAGGGCGTCTTGTCCGTGAAGTAGTCCTTGCCCGCCTGCATGACCCTGAGGCCGATGGGACCGCGATCACAGGGGACCGCCGCCGCCGCGACCAGGTGCACGTCGGCATCGGCGAGGATTTCATCGAAGCTCCGCGCCGCCTGCACCTGCGGGTAGGCCTTGCGGAACGCCGCCACCTTGGCGGGATCCGGATCGTAGACCCATTTGAGCAGCGCGCCGGCCTCGTTGAGACCGTTGCATTGGCCATAGATGTGCCCGTGTTCGAGAAAGGCCGCGGCATAGACGAATTCGCCCGGCTTGACCACCGGACGCGGTTTGCCCTGCGGCGCGTAGTTCATGCCATCGGATTTTTGCGCCATGCCACCAGCACGCGCCCGCGCAGCGGGAGAGTCAAACGCTTTGGCCGCCCGTGGAGCCGGACCGTTCGGCATCGAAACGCCACCGTAGGCGGCCCGCTCGCAGGCGCTGGTCTGGCCCCCATGCGCACATCAAGCAGCGTCCGCGAGCGGGCTGCCTACGGTGCCGGGTATGGCAAGGTGCGCCCTCCTCCAATATCGACGCGCCGCCCTGTTTTCACCCATGCTGGAATCCATGTCATCCGCCCAACCCATTGGCTTCGCAATCATCGGCACCGGCATGATCGCCGGCTTTCACGCGCAGGCCATCACGGAGACCCCGGGGGCGCGGCTCATGGGCTTCTGGGGCCGGTCGGAGACCAAGGCGCGGGCCCTTGCGGAAAAACATGGGGCCCCGGTCGCCACGACGGATCTCCCCGCGCTGCTCGCCCGACCGGACGTCCACGCGGTGTGCATCACCACACCCAGCGGCGCCCACCTTGAACCCGCCCTCGCCGCCATCCGGGCCGGCAGGCATGTCGTCGTGGAAAAGCCGTTGGAAATCACGGTCGCCCGCGTGGACGCGATGCTGCAGGCCGCCGCCGCGGCCGGCGTGGTGGTCGCCCCGATCTTCCAGGCCCGTTTCGGCGCCGGGGCGCAACGCGTGAAGGCGGCGGTCGCCGCCGGCCGGCTCGGCCGGCTCGTGCTCGCCAGTGCCTACGTGAAATGGCACCGCACCGCCGCGTATTACCAGAGTCAGCCGTGGAAGGGTTCGCTCGCGCTCGACGGCGGCGGCGCGGTGATGAACCAGGCCATCCACGGGCTCGATTTGCTGCAATGGTTCACCGGCCTGCCTGCCGAGATCTTCGCGTGGAAGACCCGCCGCGTACACACCGCGATCGAGGCCGAGGACACCGCCAGCGCCACCCTGCGCTACGCGGACGGGGCCCTCGGCACCATCGAGGCCAGCACCGCGCTTTATCCCGGCTGGTCGCGCCGCATCGAACTTTGCGGGGAAAACGGCTCCATCGCGCTGGAGGAGGACCGCATCGTGCGCTGGGAATTCCGCCAACCGCTGCCCGACGATGCCGCCGTGCTCACGGCCGCGACCGATATCCAGGGCTCCGGCGCGGGCGCCCCCAACGCCATCAGCCACGAGGGCCACAAACGCCAGATCGGCAACCTCGTGGACCACCTCCGCACCGGCGCCCCCCTCGCCATCGACGGCCCCGAGGCCCGCAAGGCCGTGCAGCTAGTCTGCGCCCTGTACGCCTCCGCCGAGCGCGGTGTGCCGGTGTGCGTGTAGGCCTGGGAGCGCGACCGCGTCTCGTGATGAACGTCGGCGCGGGCGGCATAATGCCCCGAAACTGAGGGAACGCTTAACGTTTAACTTTTAACGTTTAACGCTCAATGAATCGACTGACCGTCCGTGGCTACGAGCGTGAGCGAGTGGTGATTGCTCGATCTCCGATCTCCCATCTGCAATCTACGAATCTTTCCACTCGCTCACGCTCGTAGCTACAGCGCAATTTCCGTCCTTAAGCGTTCCTGCGCCATTCAGGCGCCGGCCCTTCCTTCCGGGCAATCCAGCTCCCGATCCAGCGGCCACACCGGCCGGCGCAAATGACGGAACGAAAATGACCCCACGTTGCTCGAGCACGGCCCGGGCGTGTCCACGAAGTACGAGGCCACCGTGATGGGATCATAGGCCCGCCGGTGCGCGACCGCCGCCTTCACGCCGATCACCAGCATGTCCCGGGGCTCGATGTCCTGGCTGCGCCACTGCCCGAGATCAAACGGCGGCGTCTTTTTGCTCGTCAGTAAAATCGTGATACCCCGGTGCCGCACCACCGCACAGGCCCCCATGTCCACGTTCCGTCCGCCCATGGAGGCCAGATGACTGTGGATGTCCTCCAGTTCAAACCGGCCATGGCTGTGCGCAATCACCTCCACGGCGAGTTCCACCGGTCCGGCATCCAGCACCGAGCCCCGGCCGCCGAGCCGCAGGGTGACCTGCGCGCCGATCCCGGCGCGAATCGCCGCCGCCACACTGTCCGGGTCGTTGAGGATCACGGCCGAACGGGGCACATCGAACTGCAACAGGCCGCGCAGCACGCCCGTGCCGTCGCCCGGCGCACCGCCGCCGATGTTGTCTGACGGCTCCACCAAAAGTACCGGTCCGCGCGTCACCGGCAGGATTTTTTCCAGCACGGCATTGACCGGGGGATAACTGATCTCGCCCTCAGCCCGCCGGGTCCACGCTTCGTGGCACAGCGTGGCGAGCATGGCCTGCGCCTCCGCCGCGGGCGCGGTGGTGACCATGCAAAACGACAGCCCGGTCTCGGGGGTGTCGGCGAAGGAAAATCCCGGCATCACGCTGACGTCCCACACCGCGGGATCGATGCGCTCCAAGGCCCGCGCCTGCGTACCCAGGCTGCGCATCGGCTCCTGGGCTGTGCCCGTGCCCGGCGGCGCCCAGATCAGCGGCGCCCGCCGCCAATGCGTGCGCGGCACTTCGCCGGTCTCGAGCGTGCGGCGCAGCAGATTCGCCGCGCGCACCGCGGTCGCATGCGCGTCGGTGTGCGGATTCTCCCGATAGGCCACGAGCGCGTTTGCCTGGGCCGCCATGCGTCCCGTCACGTTGGCATGCAGGTCCAGCACCACGAACACCGGCAGCGTCGCCATCCCCGGCAACCGCCGCACCCGCGACAGGAGTTCCCCTTCCACATCGGGTTCTCCCGCCGTGACCATCGCCCCGTGCAGCACGAGGAAAACCGCATCCAGTCCGGCAACGGCTTCACGCTGCGCCACGGCGGAGAACTCCGCCCAGAAATGATCCAGCACTGCATCCTCGACCGTTGCACTCGGT
>JBIJDP010000085.1:0-7691 GCA_044344065.1 Opitutaceae bacterium | reverse complement strand
CGCTGGATCGCCACGGGTTTGAACGGACCGCCGACTGGACGCGGGGCGGGTTCGGGCTTGCCGGTCCGGGGATTGACGGGCGTCTGCAGCGCGAAATCCTCCGGCTGCCATTTTTCAGGATTGTAGAAGAAGACGCAGGTGTCGCCGTTGAACAGGTTGCGAGGCTTGGTGCGGAGCGGGGTTTTCATGGGGTGGGGTACTATGTCTAGCGTGACTTACCCTAAAAGGGACGCTATTCTGGGTAGCGCCCGGCCTCCGGCGGATAGACGTGCGCCTGTCCCACGCGGCCCGTCCGGCCTGTCCTCCGTAGGCCAGGCGAAGGAGGAAGGTCGGGCCTTACCCGCAACATTATGACGCCGGGGTCGTGGTGACCGCTTTAGATTGACCGGAATGTAGGAGATGGCCTGCAAGCGATTCAGGACCTCCAGCCGGGCGGCACGGCGGTCATCCAGTGCGCGAAGTCCTCCTCGGTGGCGGCGACGTAGGGCGGAAGCAGGCGCAGGGGAAAGGTCGGGTCGTTGGCGCGGAACAGCATCTTGTCGTAGGCCCCGTCGATGTGGAAGCGGTTGGTCGACAGCTTGAACAGCGCCGCGACCATGGCGCGCATTTCCGACACGTCGGCGGCGCGGCGGGCGTCGTCGCCGGCGACAAAGGCCTTGGCCCGGGCGTAATTGACCGTGGAAATGGAAGCCAGCAAACCGACGTCGTGGGTGCGCCGGGCGATGGCGTGGCCGAATTCCGTGAAGAAAAACCGCAGGCGCGGCGCCGCCGTCAGCAGGTCGGCAACGAGGGCGGGATCATCGGCGCTGGATTTGACGCCGATGAAATTTGGATGCGCCGCGGCCAGCCGGCGGTATTCGACCGAGGTCAGCAGGCGCTTCGTGCGCAGCAGGTTGTAATGGTGGAACCGGCAGTCGGGGAAACGCCCGCAGGTTTCGGCGAAAAACGTGTCCAGTTCGCGGTCGTTGAGCGCGCCCCAGGCGGGCAGCGAAAGCTGGAAGGTGCGGAACCCGAACGCGTGGCCGCGACCGATGCGCTCGATGACCGTGGGCAGGGAAAGCGAGATGATCCCCAGCATGGGCGAGACCTCATTTTCCCGGGCCGAGCGCCAGAAGGTGGCGGCGATGCGGTCGAATTGGGACTCCGTCACGGCATAACCCTCACCCGCCGTGCCGAAGATGTAGATCTGCCGGGTCAGTCCGCGGGCGATAGTCTGCACCTGCCGGCAAAACCGATCCTCATCGAATTCAAGGCGCTCGGTCCAGGGGACCACGGCGGTGGCGAGTATCGCGGCGGGGGATGGGTTCGGGTTCAAGATAGGAGGCGGGGACGGGCCCAGCTTGGGGAACAACGTCCAATTGTCATCACCCTAAAGCTGACTGCGTGCAGGGCGGGGTTTTCGAAACCCGCCTTTCGTGCATCCGCTAGAATCCAATCTTTCTCGTTCTCTTAATCTTTCTCTTTCTCGGCTCGGATAGTTGGTGTGCGATAGCGACCGAGGGCGGTCGCGCTCCCAGGCGGGGTTCCTCCTTTGCCAAGGCTACGGAGGACACGTCGGAGGCCTTATTCCAGAATGAAGATCGCCGACTTGGCATTGAGCCGCACTCCGCAACCTGCAAGCTGACCGGCGCCATGAACCCCGTTCCACCCCCAGCCGGTTGCCTTGCCTGCGGGGTGTGCTGTCATTCAACGCTGCCAACTTTCGTGCGGCTCACGGGCGACGATTGGTCCCGGCTTGGTACCGCCGCGGAGCGCGTGGCCCATTTCATTGGTCACCGCGCCTACATGCGCATGCACGCCGGCCATTGCGCCGCGCTCGAACTTCGGCCGGCAGCCGACGGCACGACGGAGTATTTCTGCACCGTCTACGCCGACCGCCCAACCATCTGCCGCGATCTCGCCCGCGGCTCCCCCGAATGCCTCGGCGAGTTGTCCGCCAAGGCCGGGCGGGTAAAAAGTAGCGCAGGTCTGTGACCTGCCATTTTAACGCATAATCCGCGGTGGGGCATTCCGAGGCAGGTCAAAGACCTGCCCTACTCGCAACCAAACCCAATCTTAACCACGGATCACACGAATCAGGATCCAGGCCGTTGAATGTGGGTAGGGCCCGACCTCCCACCTCCGCCAAGCCTACGGCGGGCAGGCCGGGCGGGCCGCGATGGGCCTGCGCACGCCGAACCGGCCCGCCGGGGACGTCGGGCCCTACCCATATGACAGGTTTTGAGTTCCTATCCGTGCCATCCGGGCCGTGTCCTCCGTAGCCTTGGCGAAGCAGGGTTAAAATATGCTTCCCCCGCAGGTTCTACTTGGCGGCCACCTTCCGTCCGCCTACAGATGTCCGCCGCTAACGCCCCCACCGTGACCCAAGTCCACACCTCCTCCACCGGTTCCTCCCTTCGGCCCATCCGCAAGGTCATGGCCGCCAACCGCAGCGAGATCGCCGTGCGCATTTTCCGCGCCGGCACCGAACTCGGCCTGCGCACCGTCGCGGTCTACGCGCAGGAGGACAGGTTCTGCATCCACCGCTACAAGGCCGACGAGTCCTATCAGGTCGGCCATGGCCACGGCCCCGTCGCCGCCTACCTCGACATCCCGTCCATCATCGGCGTGGCCAAGGACAAGGGCATCGACGCCATCCACCCCGGTTACGGATTCCTTTCCGAGAACGCCAACTTCGCCCGCGCCTGCGAGGAGGCCGGCATCATCTTTGTCGGCCCGCGCTCCGAACTCCTCGACATGATGGGCGACAAGACCGCCGCCCGCGCCCTTGCGCAGAAGGTCGGCGTGCCCGTGCTGCCCGGCACCGAGGAGCCCGTGGCCGATCGCGCCGAGGTGCTGAAGATTGCGAAGGAGATCGGCTTTCCCCTTATCATCAAGGCCGCCTTCGGTGGCGGGGGACGCGGCATGCGCGTCGTGCACCAGGCCGCCGACCTGGCCAACCTCCTTGACGAGGCCCAGGGCGAGGCCGGCCGCGCGTTCGGCAATCCCGCCGTCTTCCTCGAGAAATACATCCCGCGCGCCAAGCACATCGAGGTCCAGATCCTCGGCGACAAGCACGGCAACGTCATTCATCTCCACGAGCGCGACTGCTCCGTGCAGCGCCGCCACCAGAAGGTGGTTGAGGTCGCCCCGAGCTTCGGCCTGCCGGAGAAAATCGTGGCCGACCTCTGCGAGGCCGCCGCCAAGCTCGCCCGCGCCATCCGCTACGACAACGCCGGCACCGTCGAATTCCTCTACGACCTCGACCGCCACGAGTGGTTCTTCATCGAGATGAACCCTCGCATTCAGGTCGAGCACACCGTCACCGAGGTCATCACCGGTCTCGACCTCGTCCGCGCCCAGATTCTCATCGCGCAGGGCCATGCGCTGCATTCGCCGGAGGTCGGCATGCCGCGGCAGGCCGACGTGCCGCGCCACGGCTACGCCATCCAGTGCCGCATCACGACAGAGGACCCCGAGAACAAGTTCGTCCCCGACTACGGCCGCATCCTCGCCTACCGCTCGCCGGGCGGCTTCGGCGTGCGCCTCGACGGCGGCATGGGCTACGCCGGCGCCGTCATCACGCCGTTCTACGACTCGCTCCTCGTGAAGAGCATCACGAGCGGCCCGAGCTACGAGATTGCGATGAACCGCGCCCGCCGCGTCCTCAGCGAATTTCGCATCCGCGGCGTGAAGACCAACATCCCGTTTCTCGAGAACGTCATCGCGCACCCGCTCTTCCGCGCCGGCGAGGCCACGACCACGCTGATCGACACCTCGCCGGAGCTCTTCACCTTCAAGCCCCGCCGCGACCGCGCCACCAAGCTCCTCAGCTTCCTCGGCAACGTCACCGTCAACGGCAACCCGCACGCCAAGGGCTACCGTCCCCCGAAGCCGCTGCTGGCCGTCGCCGCGCCCGGCCAGGACGACCGCAGCACACCGCCCATGGGTACGCGCGACCGCCTGCTGCGCGAGGGGCCGAAGAAATTTGCCGCCTGGACGCTCAAGCAGAAGCGCCTGCTCGTCACCGACACGACCTTCCGCGACGCGCACCAGTCGCTCATGGCCACGCGCGTGCGCAGCTACGACATGCTGGCCTGCGCCGGCTTCCTCGCGCGCCGCGCACCCGAGCTCTACTCGCTCGAGATGTGGGGTGGCGCCACGTTCGACACCGCGATGCGCTTCCTCAACGAGGACCCTTGGGAGCGCCTGCGCCACCTGCGCGCCAAGGTGCCGAACATCTGCTTCCAGATGCTCCTTCGCGGCGCCAACGCCGTAGGCTACACCAACTACCCCGACGCCGTCGTCGCCGGCTTCGTGAAGCACGCCGCGGCCAACGGCATGGACATCTTCCGCATCTTCGACTCGCTGAACTACCTGCCCAACCTCCGCGTCGCCATGGATGCCGTTCAGGACACGCACGCCGTGTGCGAGGCCGCGCTCTGCTACTCGGGCGACATCCTCGACGAGCGCCGCGACAAGTTCTCGCTCAAGTACTACGTGAAGATGGCGAAGGAACTCGAGCGCATGGGCGCCCATGTCCTCGCGATCAAGGACATGGCCGGCCTCTGCCGACCCTATGCGGCGCACAAGCTCGTCAAGACCCTGAAGGAGGAGGTTGGCCTGCCGATCCACTTCCACACCCATGACACCAGCGGCATCGCCGCCGCGTCCATCCTCCGCGCGGCCGACGCCGGCGTGGACATCGTGGATCTCGCCACGGCCTCCATGTCGGGCAGCACCGCCCAGCCCAACCTCAACTCCGTCGTCGCCGCCCTGCAGCACACGCCGCGCGACACCGGCCTCGATCTCGACCGCCTCAACCAGTTCTCCGACTACTGGGAGAACGTCCGCCATTACTACGCACCCTTCGACACCGCGCCGAAGACCGGCAGCGCCGAGGTCTATCTCCACGAGATGCCCGGCGGCCAGTACACCAATCTCAAGGAGCAGGCCGCCTCCATGGGCGTCGCCCACCGCTGGCCCGAGATCGCGCGCACCTATGCCGAGGTGAACCAGCTCTTCGGCGACATCGTGAAGGTCACGCCTTCATCGAAGGTCGTCGGTGACATGACCCTCTTTCTCTTCTCGCGCGGCATCCATCCCGCCGACGTGGTTAACCTGCCCCCGGGCGAGACCCCGTTTCCCGAGAGCGTCATCGACATGCTCACCGGCGGACTCGGCTGGCCCGACGGCGGCTGGCCGGTTCCCGTCTGGCGCGCCGTGCTCGGCGAAAAGCGTTTCAAGGAGGCCCAGGCCAAGTATCAGGCCGCGATTGGCACCAAGAAAAAGAAGGCGAAGCAAGACACCGCGGCTGATGCCGCCACGCTCGCCAAGCTCCGCACCGAACTTACCGCGAAGCTCCGTCGCGAGCCGACCGACGACGAGTTCTACTCGCATCTCATGTACCCGGCGGTCTTCGCCGACTTTGCCAAGCACCAGCGCGAGTACGGCGACGTCAGCGTGTTGCCGACGCCCGCGTATTTCTACGGGCTGAATCTGCGCGAGGAAATTTCCGTCGAGATCGAGGAGGGCAAGATGCTCATCATCCGGCTCGTCAGCGTCGGCGAGGCCGACAAGGACGGCCGCCGGCCTGTCACCTACGAGCTCAACGGCATCACCCGCGAGGTCTTCATCCTCGACAAGAGCGTGGCTGCCACGGCGAAGACGCGCCCGAAGGCCGACCTCGCCGACCCGCTGCAGATCGCCGCGCCCATCCCCGGGCTCATCGCCACCCTGTCCGCCTCCGTCGGCGCCAAGGTCGCGAAGGGCGACCGCCTCTTCATGATGGAAGCGATGAAGATGCAAACCTCCGTCTACGCCCCCGTCGACGCCATCATCACCGAACTCCACGCCTCCGTCGGCGACACTGTCGAGGCCAAGGATCTGATTGTGAAGCTGCGTCCGGTGTGAGGTGACGGGTTAGTTTTAGCCACGGATTACACGGATATCACGGATAGGGCCTTTGGGTAGGGCCCGGCCTCCCTCCTTCGCCGGGTCTACGGAGGGCAGGCCGGAAGGGCCGGTTCGGCTTGCGCACGCCAATCCGGCCCGCCGGGGACGTCGGGCCCTACCCAAAACACCGGGCCAACAGCTCACCGCCATGACAGCCTGGGGTGAAACTCCAGGTCATGATTCCCGCCCCCCGCCAAGGGCTGAAAGCCCGGACCATGGATCAGGCCTTCAGCCCTTCGACCTATTTTCCATCCCTCAAACCTGGGGCGTTGCCCCAGGCTGTGTAGGGTCGCGCTTTCGGCGCTGATGCTTTTCGCCCGATACCTTCGGTCGATACCCTTGCCCGGCATCTGTGAGAACTGTATCACCGACGGTCATGAGCACCGACCACAGCTACGAATTCACCGCGCGGTATTACGACGGGGCTTATGGCGCGGTGCCGACGCTGGGGCCGGATGCGGCGTTCTACCAATCGCTGGCCGGCGAATGTGGCGGGCCGGTGCTGGAACTGGGCTGCGGCACGGGCCGGGTGTTGTTGCCGATCGCGGCTCGGGGCATCGCGAGCACGGGCGTGGACGCCTCGCCCGCCATGCTGGAGGAATTTCGCCGCAAGCCGGGTGCGGAGGCGGTCACCCTCGCCTGTGCGCGCATGGAGTCGTTCGACCTGCCCGGCCGGCGCTTTCCGCTGATCTACTCCGCGTTTCGCGCCTTTCAGCATCTTGATACGGTGGAGCAGCAACTCGCCTGCCTCGCGCGGGTCCGCGCCCACCTCGCGCCGGGCGGGAGGTTTGCCTTCGACGTATTCAATCCGCGGCTGGATATCCTGGCTCGTGAATCGGATCCGGAGGAGCTTGACCTGACGTTCCAGGTCGACGGCCGTGAAGTGAAACGCTTCGCCACCGTGAAGCGTGATCGGGTCCGGCAGGTCATTGATGTGACCATGCGTTATGTCGAGGAGCGCGCGGCGGGGGCGCCGCTGGAAACCACGGTGGCTTTCACCATGCGCTGGTTCTGGCGTTTCGAGCTCGAGCATTTGCTGCATCGCGCGGGGTTCACGGACGTGACGATCGGCGGCGACTTCGACCGCAGCCCGGTCGGGCCGGGTTCGCCGGCCTTTGTGGTGGTGGCGCGGTGATGCAGGCCGGCGGCAAGACTAAGGGTCATTCTTAATTACCTGCCCGGTCGCGTAACGTAGGGCCGAGCTTCAGCCGGCACTGGTTTAGCCGCGTCAAATCCCGGGGTGGCGGGCCATGCGCGGGCTGAAGCACCGCGCTACGAAGTTAGCGGCTTGACTGGTGGGTCCGGCGGGATTTTCGCGCCTACATCAGGCCGTCTTGCCCTGCAGGTAGTTGAGCACGTCGGCTGCGGCGTAGCGGTTGTCGCCATTCGGCAGGAGGCGGATGAGGTCCACCACCTCGTTGCCGGCAGTGACGATGGGCGGCTCGGCAACGCCGTCATGCACCTGGCCGAAGCCCGCGGTGGCCATGAGACCGTTGCAAAGACATTTACGACCGACGGTGTCGGCCAGGTTGCCGCCCTTGCGCACATAGTCATCGACCGGTTCCGCAGCGCACCGGTAACCGACGCCGCCGTCGGCTTGACGGTAAGGTTGTCGCAGGTAACCGAGGTCACAGATTTTTTCGCGGGCGGCAAAGACCGCCGGATCCGAAAGCGTGCCTGGCAGGCCGGCGACCTTGAAGGGAAAGCCGGTGGGCGAGGCCGCCGGATCGGTGAATACCCGGGCCGAGCCCACGCGG
>JBIJDP010000084.1:0-7715 GCA_044344065.1 Opitutaceae bacterium | reverse complement strand
GGGCCTGACCGCGCCGGTCGACGCCACCGTCATCGAGGCCAACGGCCGCGTGCTCCTGCCCGGTTTCGTGGACTGCCACACCCACGCCTGCTGGGCCGGCGACCGGATGGATGAGTGGGCGATGAAGCTCCGCGGCGTGCCTTACCTGGAGATTCTGAAAAAAGGCGGCGGCATCCATGCGACCGTGCGGGCCGTGCGCGAGGCCACGCAGAAGCAGCTCGCGGCCAACCTTCGCGACCGCCTCGCCCTCATGCTGCGCGAGGGGACCACCACGGTGGAGGTGAAGAGCGGTTACGGCCTCACCACCGAGGCCGAGTTGAAAATGCTGCGCGCCATCCGCCGTGCCGCCGCCGACTGGCCGGGCACCGTCGTGCCCACGGCGCTGCTGGGTCACGCGTTTGAGGGCGATCCCGACGACTATGCCCGCATGGTGGTGAAGGAGATGTTGCCCGAGATCGCGCGCGAGTTTCCCGACATCACGGTGGATGCGTTCTGCGAGAAGGAGGCGTGGTCGGTCGAGGCTTGCGTGAAACTCTTTGAGAAGGCGCACAAGCATCACCCGATCCGCGTCCATGCCGACCAGTTCAACCCCCTGGGCATGATCCCCGAGGCCATCCGCCTCTTCGCGCGCAGTGTGGACCACCTCGAGGCCAGCCGGAAGGACGACCTCGTCGCCCTGGCCAAGTCGCCCACCATGGGCGTGATTTTGCCGTGCACCGGTTTTCATACCGACGGACGCTATGCCCGCGCCGGATTCTTCGTGGATCAGGGCGGGGCGGTGGCGCTGGCAACCAATTGCAATCCCGGCTCCTCACCCGTGCATTCGATGCCCTTCGCCCTCGCGCTGGCCGTGCGGCATTGCGGTCTCACCCCGGCCGAAGCCATCGCTGCGGCGACGGTCAATGCGGCGGCCGTGCTGGGCCTGAAGGACCGCGGTCGCATCGAAGCCGGCCTGCGCGCCGACCTGCTCCTGCTGCACCACAAGGACGAACGTTTGCTCGCCTACGAGGTCGGCGGCAATCCGGTGGACAAAGTCATCTGCGGCGGCGTGGTGGTTTAAGCGCAAAGGCGCAAAGACGCGAAGGTCCGTCCGGTAAGGTGAGAGCCCTTGCCTGCCTGGGCCTTTGCGACTTCGCGCCTTCGCGCTTAATCCTTAAGCCACCGCCACCGGTTTGCCGGAATCCGCGGACGCGTAGAAGGCGTCGGCGATGCGGGCGAAGAGGAGTGCGTCCTGCAGCGAGGTGCGCGGTTGGCGCTTTTCGCGGATGGCGTCCACGAAGTCGAAGACCACGCCATCATGCTCAATCGTGAGCACGGACTCGTCGCCCTCCCACAGCACGCGGGTCTTGGTGCCGGTTTCGGGATTGGGCTCGGTCAGCACGATGTTGGCGGACTTGGCCTTGAGCATCTGCAGGTTCAGCGAGGCCTTTTCGCCGCCGATGACCCAGATGCTGCCGGGGGGCAGGGTGGTGGCCTCGGCGCGCTCGTAGGTGAGCACGCAGCCTTCCGCGAAGGTCACGAGACCGGTGAGGTGGGTCTCGGCGTCCGAGCCCGGCGCGGCATAAGCAGAGAACGCCGGCGGCACCTGCCAGGTCCTGGCGAGGGCGAATTGCGGGGTCAGCTTGAAGTCGAGCAGGCCGAGCAGGTAATCGAGGTCATAGCAGCCCCAGTTCACGAAGATGCCGCCGCCATTGAGGTCACGGCGCAGACGCCAGACGGGCGGGATGTTCTTTGGAGTGGGGCCGGGCTGGCCGATACCCCGGCAGGTGATGGTGCGGATCTTGCCGAGACCGCCGCTGCGGAGGAACTCGGTGGCGACGCGGGCGGATTCAAAGGAGCGGTAGCGCGACGAGCAGCAGGCGCCGACGCGGTCGCCCTGCACGGCGATCATGGCGCGCACCTCCGCGGCGTTCATGGCCACGGGCTTTTCGGTCAGCACGTGCTTGCCCTGCTTGAAGGCGCGGATTGCGATCTCCGTGCGGGCGCAGGCCGGCAGGGCGAGGATGATGCCGTCGATCGCCGGATCGGCCAGGAGCTCGTCGGCGTTGGTCGTCCAGCGCGGCACGCCGAATTCCGTGGCGGTTTTCTGCGCGACGTCGCCGCGCAGGTCGCAGACCGCGGCGGCGCGGGCGGTGGTGATCTTGGCGAGGGCGCGCAGGTGGAACTGGGCGATGACTCCGCAACCGATGATGGCGAGGTTGAGCATGGGAAAATGGTTCGTGTCTGCTTCACACGCCACCGCGCCAAAGTCTAGAGCGTATCCGTTTTCAGGCGGCTCCGTGACTTTCTAACTGTAGGGAGCGGGGTGGATTATGCGCAAAGCCGCGAAGATTATTTTACCACGGATCACCCTCCTTCGCCAAGGGTTCGGAGGGCAGGCACGGATGGCACGGATAGATTGGCCACAGAAGACTCGGGGCCAAACCGACGATCCATTTTACAGGAGGTAACAGAGGTAGCGGAGGATCGGTGGTAGGGCGGGTCTGTGACCCGCCATTTTGCGTATCATCTGCGGTGTGGCGTGCGAAAGGCAGGTCAGAGACCTGCCCTACTTGCTGAAGACAAAGGCGGCGATCCGCCCTCCAACACTCTCCTCTGCTTACTCTGCTACCTCCTTCAAGAAGGTTTGGTCCTTATGAGCTTTTTGAGCCTTATGTGGCCATCCTCAGATCCGTGGTATCCGTGCCATCCGTGGTTAATAACGGAATTTTCCTGTGCATTTTGAGCCTTTTGTGGCCATCCCTAGTCGTACCAATCGCCCTCATCCCCGTGTCTCTCGCGCAATTCATCGGCTCCGAACTTGTCACCGCCCTGGGCCGGCTCGGCCCCGGGCAGGTGCTGGGGCCTTGGCGCGGGCGCCGTCCCGGCCAACGCCGCCGCCGCATGAAGTTCGCCCCCGTCCTCTACGGCGAGGACCACGCGCACGGCCACGCCGAGCTCTGCCTGCTGATTGAGGGGAAATGTCGCTTCAGCTACCAGCATGAGGGTTGTGTGTTGCGACCCGGCGATCTCGTCGTGTGCCCTGCCAACACCCCGCATGCCGAGGCCTACGTGCAGCGCGGCGACGGTTACCGCCTCGTGTGGTGGAGCCTCAGCGAGACCGAGCCCCGCCTGCATGCCACCCGCTACAGTCGGCGCGGCGGGTTTGCGATTGAACACATGATGGACCTCAGCCTGCTGCCCGCGGAGGCGCGCGAGCGCCTGCAGGTCTTGCGTCAGCTCACCGCCTCGGCGCAACCGCCCGCGGATGACGTCCTCCGTGAAGCGATGCTCACCGTGGCCCTCGCCCTCTACCGGCGCATTCTCGATGGCGGCGAGGCCCAGCTCGACACGCGCGCGCAGCTTGTGCGTCGGGCGGCGGATTTTGTCCGGGCGGAGTCCGGCCGGCCGCTCTCTCTGGCCGACGTGGCGCGCGCCGTGCATGTTTCACCGAACTATCTCACCGGGCTTTTCCGCAAGGAAACCGGTACATCACTCGGCCGATTCATCCTCGGCGAGCGCATCGCCCGGGCGCAGAAGCAACTGCACGAGGCCGGTGCCAGCGTAAAATCTGTCGCCCTCGCGCTGGATTTCGCCGACCCCTTCACCTTCAGCCGCGCCTTCAAGCGCGTCACCGGCCGCTCCCCGATGGCGATGCTCAAGCGGGGTTGAGTCAAGAACCACAAACCTGAGGGAACGCTAATCTTCGCTAATCTGACGCTAATTTCTAAACTGGTTTTGGGTTGAACCCTATCAGCGCAGATCAGCGTAGATCAGCGTTCCAACTGCCTTGAAATTGATGGTATAAATCCAACTTCGCGACCTCCGCGTTTAAAACAGTTTGGGATTAGTTAAGCGCAAAGATGCGAAGGCGCTAAGTTCGGAGAAAAGGGTGCCTTGGGCTTCAGCACTTAAGCGTTCAGCGTTAAAAGTTCGGCGTTGAGCGTTCCATGGCCGAAGGCCATGGCCTCGTCCGTAAGTTTCGACATGGGTTCGTAAACGCGGCCATTCCCGGTCCACCGGCGGTCTGCTAGAGTGTGGGCCTCATGAGCACCACCCTGGCCCCTGCTGCGTCCAAACTCGCCCTGCTTGGCGGCACCCGCGTCGGCGAAGTCACGTATTCGAAGTTTCCGCAATTCTCCGAGAGCGCCATTGCCCGCGTGGTCGAGGTGCTGCGCGCCGGCAAGGCCATCGGGTTGGGGCGCTTCCACTCGCCGGAGATCGGCGAGGCCGAGGACACCATTTCGCGCTACCACGGCGGCCGGCGCGTGCTGGCCTGCGGCTCGGGTCATGCGGCATTGCAGGCGGCGCTGGCGGGGCTCGAGATCTGCGGCGGTGACGAGGTGATCACGACGCCCTACACTTGGGGCGCGTCCATCTCCTGCATTTTGCACCAGAACGCGATTCCGGTGTTCGTGGATGTTGAACGCGAGACGGGCCTGATCGATCCCGCGCTAATCGAGGCGGCGATTACGCCGCGCACGAAGGCGATCCTCGCGGTGCACATCTTCGGCCAGCCGGCGAACCTCCGGCGGCTCCGCGCCATCGCCGACAAGCACAAGCTGATGCTCATCGAGGATGGCAGCCAGGCGCATGGGGCCGAGATTGACGGCCTGCGCGTGGGCAACGTCGGCGATGCCTCCGGCTTCTCCTGCATGGGCGGCAAGGTGCTGCCGACGACGGAGGCGGGCTACATGGTGACGCCGCACGAGCAGGTTTTCTGGAAGGGCGCGATGATCGGCCAGCACATGGGCCGCTCGCCGGAGAAGGATTTCCCGGATGAGCTGCGTCCGTGGGTGGACTCGCTGGTCTATACCTACCGCGTGACGCCGTTGAACGCCGTGCTGCTCACGGAACAGTTCGGCCGCCTCGATGGCTGGATTGCCGAGCGTCGCCGTCACGCCGACCTGTTCCGCGCGCAGATCTCGAACGCCAAGTTCGTGCGCCTGCCGAACTACGCCGCCGGGGTGAAGCCGGTCTTTCACCTGCTGACGATGAACTTCGATCCCGTGGCGGCCGGCGTGTCGCGCGACACCTTTGCCGCGGCGATCAAGGCCGAGGGCATGCTGGCCTTTGGTTATGTGCCGTCGCCGATCCCGGACTGGCCGCGCCTGCACTGGCAGGACTACCGCGGACCGCGGGTGTCGTGGCTCTCGTCGCTGGAGGCGGCGAAGGTGGACTACCGCGGAATGGCCTTGCCCAATTGCCGCTGGCGCGTGGCGAACTCGATCGAGACGCGGTTCGACTACGTGGATCCCAACGAGGCCATGATCAACCGCATGGCGGAGATCATCCACAAGGTGGAGGCCAACATCGGCGCGCTGCGCGACTACGAGCGCACCAAGGGACCCGCGGCGCCGGCGCGTCGGTGAATTGATGAAGCGCAAAGCCGCAAAGACGCCAAGGGTGCGCAAAGATACCTCAATGTGCTTTGCGATCACTTAGCAGCTTTACATCTTTGCGCTTAATTTCGGTTCGAGTCCCTCCGCTGCCTCTGTTTTCTCATTTAAGACCTAATTTCCCATGCCCGCATTAACCGCAGGTTTCGGCAGCAGTGACATTACTCCACGGTTGGGGGTACAATTGGCGGGGTATGGACCGTACCGTAACCGGACGGCCCAAAAGATCACGGCGCCGCTCTTGGCGCGCGCGATGGTGGTGAGCGATGGGCGGCACCGGGTGATCCTGGTCAATCTCGAGCTGTGCGGCGTGCCGCGACCGATGGCGTGGAAGCTGCGCGAGACGGTTGCGGCGCACACCGGCTGCCGGGTTGAGGAGGTGTTCATCACGGTCACGCACACGCACAGCGGGCCGTCGATCGGCGGGATGCTGGGGTGGGGTGAGGTGGACCCGTTGTATTTGCAGACCCTGCCGAGCCGCGTGGCGGCGGCGGCAACGGCGGCGCTGGCCGCACAGAAAAGAATCACCTGGCGTTATGCCGAGGTGCCGTGCGAGGGCATCGCGATCAACCGTGAGACCGACCTCGGCGGCTGGCAGCCGAATGCCCGTCCGGTGGCGGAGCGGCTCGATCCGCAGTGGCGGCCGGCGCGCCCGCAGGACACGGATCCGACCTTGCGCGTGCTGGCGGCCTATGCCGGCGGCAAACTCGTGGGCGTGGTGCACCACTTCGGCTGCCATGCCGTGGTGGGAAGCGAACAGACTTTTGATGTGCATGGGGATTTTGTCGGCCTCGCGTCTCAGCTCATCGAGCGGGCGCATCCCGGTGCGACGGCGATTTTCCTGCCAGGGGCGATGGGCGATATCAATCCGCCGGTTTGCCACCGCGGTCCGGCGGAGACGGGGCGCGCGCTGCGCGTGCTCTCGCGCAAATACGCGCGCGTGATCGAGCAAGGGCTTCGCGCGGCGCAACCGCTGGCGGTGGACGCGATGCGCAGTGTGCAGCGCGAGGTGCTTTTTGCCCGCAAGCCGTGGACGCGCGCGTGGGTGCAACAGCGGATCGCGGAGCTGGAGAAGCTGTTTGCGGCGCCGGGCATTACCGACGACCCGAAGGTCGGACAACCGCCGCTGCACACGAACGGCCTGAACATGGTGCGCCTGCAAGGACTGCGCACCGTGCTGGCGGATTTCCAAGGCCAGCGCGGTCCGAACACGCCGGTGATGATCTCGGGTGTGCGGCTCGGACCGGTGGTGCTGCTCGGAGTGGGGCTGGAGGTTTTTCACAGCCTGCAGGCGCCGGTGCTGGCGGGCAGCCCGCATCCGCACACATGGCTCGTCAGTCTCGCGGGCGGCATCGGCTATGCGCCGGATGCGCGTGCGTGCGCGCAGCAGGGTTATACGGACGACCTCGTGCCCTCAATCGCCGGTGAACGGCCTTATGCGAAAATTTATGCGGAAGTGCCGCGGGAGCTGGTGAAGCTGGCGCGGGAGCTTCGCTAAGGGTTTAGGTCTTAGGGATTAGGTTTAAGCCGGCAATCTTCCAAACCGGTCAAACCGAGAAGGACGCTAAGATTCGCGAAGCAGAGTCGGCTGGAGGCAGGAACCACAAACCTGAGGGAACGCTAATCTCGCTAATCAGACGCTAATTCCTAAACCGGTTTTTTAGCTCGAATCCTATTAGCGCAGATTAGCGTTCTAGATGCCGGATCTTGTCCGGTAGTATTTATCCGCGATAATCTGCGAAATCCGCGGTCAAACTGATTGGGGGTTGAAGGTGTGAATCCCGCTTTGATTTTTTTTACTCCGACAAGGCCGCCGGGGCCAGGTCGCCGATCGACTGTTCCAGGGCGCGCTGATCGGTTTGGGCGATGCGTCCGGCGGTGGCTGGCAGGGGAGTGTCGAATTGATAACCGGGGTCGCTCTGCTGCTTGCGCCAGGTCTCCCGCATTTCCCGCCAGGCTCCGAGCAGCGTACGGGGCTTGGGCATGTCGGCGGCAACCTCCCGGTGCAGCTGCTTCAAGTGATAGCACGGCACGCCGGCGTACATGTGGTGTTCGGTGTGCCAGTTCATGCGCCAATAGAGAAACGTGGATATCGGATCCAAGGTGATGGTCCGGACGCAGAGCCGGAAATCAGGCACGTTGTCGCGCAACCCGCAGTGCATGGGGACGGCCACCAGATACCGCCAGAAATTGCCGATGAAATACGAGAACGTGGTCAAGAGCGGCAGCAGCCAGAAATTCAGCCGCCAACCCAGGACGATCATCGCGAGATGGAACAGCACGATCACCCGGTCCCAGTTCACCGCCTTTTGGCGCTCCGCCGGATAGCCTTCATAA
>JBIJDP010000082.1:0-7758 GCA_044344065.1 Opitutaceae bacterium | reverse complement strand
ATTTCTTCCGCGACATGCGGGACATCCTCACCGACATCTACGCCCGCCATGTCTTCGGCTTCACCGTCGTGGTAATGATCGGCATCACCCTGGTCGCCTCGCTCCAGATGTATCTCTATGAGCATTTCATGCGGTTCGACGGCTTGCATAAAACCATTGTCCACGGCGGGAGCATGGTGTGCTTCGGCCTGGGCTCGCTCTGCAGCGGCCTCCTGGCGCGGCGGCTCGACAAGAAAGGCGCCGTCTATTTTGCCGCCGTGCTCAATCTCTGCGGCTCCCTGAGCCTGGCCGCGGTGCTGCTGACCGGCACCGTGGTGCCGGCGCAGACCCTGGCAGTCGCCGGTGTCACCCTGCCCTGGGCCACAATCGTTTTTGTGCTGCTGCACGGCACCTACTGGGTGGGCAACGGCATCATGTTCCCCACCACGCTTTCGATGATGGCGGACATCGCCGAGCTCAATGAACTCAAGACCGGTCGCAACAAAGACGGCGCCTATGCTGCGGTCTTCAGTTTTGCGCAAAAGGTCGCCATCTCCGTCGGCCTGCTGATCAGCGGCCTGGTGCTCACCGTGATCGGTTTCCGGACCGGGGTTGGTCTCACCCAGGCCCCGGCCACGGCCGCAAAACTCTGCGGCGCCACCCTGGTGGCCGGGCCGTGTGTTTCCCTGCTCGCCCTGCTCCTGATGCGCCTCTACCCGGTCACCAAGGACCTGCTGCAGCAAATGCGCACCCAGGCCGGCCGGACCAGCCCGGCACCATCATCATGAGCACTAGGCGGCCCAAATACATTCGTGTCGGTGTCGTCGGCCTCCGCCGCGGCCTGAGCTACGCCCGGGCAGCGACCGAAAGACTCGGCTTCAAGCTGGTGGCGCTCTGCGACTCATGGGACGAGCGCCTGCAGCCTGTGTGCCAGGAACTGGGGGTGACGGGCTACAACGATTACGCCCGGTTCCTCGAGCACGACCTCGATGCAGTGGTCCTTGCCAACTATTTCCATCAGCACACCCCGCTGGCCATCCAGGCGCTGCGGGCGGGCAAGCACGTGATGAGCGAAACCACCGCCTGCTTCACCCTGGCGGAGGGCGTCGCGCTCGTCGAGGCGGTCGAAAAATCCGGCCGCATCTACATGTTCGCCGAGAATTATCCCTACACGGTGGGCAACCAGGAGATGCGGCGGCTCTACCGGTCGGGGGCCGTGGGCGAATTCATTTACGGCGAGGGCGAGTATATCCACCCGGACTCCGCCGATTTCTGGAACGGCATCTCCCGCGGGGTGGACCATTGGCGCAACTGGCTGCCGTCCACCTACTATAGCACCCATTCCCTGGGGCCGTTGATGTTCATCACGGACACCATGCCCGCAAAGGTGAATGCCTTCAGCATGCCCTTCCGTGCCGACGATCCGGTGTACGCCCGGCGCCCGTTGCGCAACGACGCCTGCTCGTTGATCATGGTGCGCATGGACAGCGGGGCGGTGTGCAAGCTACTGCAGTATTACCTGCGCGGCCACGGCAGCTGGATCCGCCTGCACGGCAGCCGGGGCCTGATGGAGGGCCTGCGGGGCGGCGACTCGCGCCGCGTGCGTCTTGTCCGTGAGCAATATCACGAGCGAAAGACCACGCCGGTGGAGCAGGTTTACCAGGCGCGATGGCCCGGGGAACATGCGGCGGCCGCGCGCGCCGGCCATGGCGGAGGTGACTATTTCATGAACTACCACTTCGCCGAGGCCATCCGCCAGGGCCGGCAGCCCTTCCTCGACGTTTACCGCGGCGTCGCCATGAGCGCGGTCGGCATCCAGGGCTGGCGCAGCGTGCTGGCCGATTCGGCGACCTTTGAAATCCCCGACTTTCGGAAGAAATCGGTCCGCGACCGCTACCGTGACGATCACTGGAATCCCGATCCCACCGAGAAGATCGCACAGGGAGCGGTGAAACCGCCCTGCAGCGTCAAAGGCGTGCTGCCGATCAGCAAGCTTCAGCTGGCCTATGCGGAGAAAAACTGGCGGGGTTTGTAGGGCGGAGGGAAGAATTTATCGACAGCAGTCATGGTAGGGCGGGTCTCCGAGCCCCGCTACAACTGCGTCTTCCGCACCATGCGGGCCAGCGATTCTTCGGGATTGAGTGCCGTCACCCGGCCAAGTTCCACCCACGCCAAGTCGTGGGATTCGTCGGACACCACCAGGGCCTCGCCGGGATCGGCCTCGATCAGGAAACGCAGGTCGAAATGCCAGTGCACGGGCACGCCCTTGCGCTCGGGGATCCAATGCCGGTCCAGGTCGAAGATTGACGGATCCACCAGACGCAATCGCGTCAGACCGCTCTCTTCCCGCGCCTCGCGCAACGCCACGGCCGCCAGATCCGGGTCGCCGTCGGCATGTCCGCCCAGTTGCAGCCAGAGGTCCAGCTTGCGGTGATGGGTGAGCAGGGTCCGCTGGCGACCCGCATCCACCACCCACGCCGAACCGGTCAGGTGACCGCTGAGTTGAGCCCGCAGCAGGCAATCCGGATGCATCTCCACAAACCGGATCGTCTCCGCCGTCATCGCCGCTTCATGCGAATCGAGCCGGCGCGTGGCATGCTCCCGCAGGAGCTTCAAGGCCGCGGTACGGTCGTCCATATGATTTCCCGGAAAATCCGCATCCATGCCATCAGTGAGATCCGTGTTTAAGGATCAGCGGGTATCGAACCACTTCAGTTCCGCCCTCGCCCCGGCCGCCTCATCGAGCCGGGTGAAAATTTCCGGCACTGTCGTCGCCACGCGGAACAGCTGCATGTTGGATGGCTTGAAGAATTTCTCGCGCAGCATGTTCTCGAACAGCGCGAGCAGCGGGTCGTAGAAACCGTCCTGGTTCAAAAACACGCAGGGCTTCTTGACCACGTCGAGCTGCCGCAGCGTGAGAATCTCCATGATCTCCTCCAGGGTACCGAAGCCGCCGGGCAGGGTCACGAAGCCGTCGGCGCGGGTTTCCATCAGGAGCTTGCGCTCGCGCATGGTGACCACCGTTACCAGTTCGTCCGCCTCATCGAAGGCCAGTTCGCGCGCCTTCATGAACTCGGGGATGACGCCGACCACGCGGCCGCCGGCGGACTTGGTGCCGCGTGCGACCGCTCCCATCAGGCCGTTTTTGCCGCCGCCATAGACCAAACCCCAACCCTGCGCCACGAGTTCGCGACCCAGTTCCTCGGCCACAGCGTAGTATTTCGGGTCAAGACGGTCGCTGGAGGCGCAATAGACACAGAGCAGTTTGGGCATGTTGTTGGAAATCACGAATGGACACGAAAGAACACGAATTCAACCCCAGCCTGGACGAATCAATGCAGTGGAAAGCCACGAAGGGTGCGAAGCACGTCAACTTTAGCGTGGTTCCCGTCACTTTCGTGTCTATTCGTGTCCATTCGTGGTTTCCTCCCCTTCAACTTACCGCGGACGGCTCGCACCCTCGCCCACCGGGTTGCTGCACCTCGGCCATGCCCGCACGTTCTGGATCGCCGCGGAGCGCGCCCGCCGGGCCGGCGGCAAGCTGTTCCTGCGCAACGACGACCTCGACGCGATCCGGTTCCGGCTCGATTTCGTGGATGCCATGCTCGAGGACCTGCGCTGGCTCGGGCTTGCGTGGGAAGAGCCCATGGTCTCGCAGAGCGAACACCGTTCCCTGTACCGGGCCGCCATTGAAAAACTTCATGCGGACGGCCGCATCTATCCCTGCACCCGCTCGCGGCGCGATGTGATCGAGGCCGCCGGGGCCCCGCACGAAGGCGGGGAAAACGACGAGCCCGTTTATCCGCCGCAGTTCCGCCCGCCGGCCGGCGCACCCCTGCCGCCGCTCGGTGAGAAGATCGCGGTCAACTGGCGCATCCGCGTTCCCGACGGCGAGGCCCTGGCCTTCAATGACGGTTGCCTCGGGCCGCAACAGGCTGTCGCCGGACGCGATTTTGGCGACTTCCTCGTCTGGCGGAAGGATGATGTGCCGAGCTACCAGCTCGCCTGCGTCGTGGACGACGCCGCCATGGGCATTACCGAGGTCGTGCGCGGCGCCGACCTCGTGAAATCCACCTTCCGCCAGCTGCTGCTGTTCCGCGCCCTGAACCACCCCATCCCGAAGTTCTATCATTGCCCGCTGATGCTCGACGACCGGGGCGAACGCCTCGCCAAGCGCCACGATGCCCTGAGCCTGCGCGCGATGCGGGAAAGTGGCATGACACCCGCGGAAATCATCCGCGGCTTTGGCCAAATTTGAGTCGGACGGGGTCGCACTTGCGTAAGCACGACCGGTGGCTTCACTGCTGCTCCGCAATGGCCACCTATATTTACGAAACCGTTCCGCAGAAGCCCGGCCAGAAGCCGAAGCGATTCGAGCACAGCCAGTCCATGTACGACGCCCCGCTCACGCGGCACCCCGAGACCGGCGAACCCGTGCGCCGGGTCATTTCCGGCGGTTACGGCGTCATCACCCAGAAGGCCGCTCCGCCACCAGCCCCGTGCGGCAACCCAAACGGCTGCCATTGCCGGAACTAGCGCCACTCCCATGATCAAACTCAGCCATCCCGATCTCACCCAACATCCGCCCCGCAGCGTGCGTGTCCGCCTCGGGGGCTATGCCCACCTGCCCCGCCTGCTCGACAAGGCCCGGGCCGTCCTCGCCGGCAAGGGTGGCGAATTCAAATACCACTGTCCGCTGGACCGGCATTTCTTTGCGTTCACCGGCATCAACCACGTCAAGATGCTCGCCGCCATCAAGCGGGCCAAGTCGGACACCGAGATGCTCGCCTGGGTCAACCGCCACACCAAGCGCCTGCCCTATGAAGTCGCCGCGTGGTCGTCCTGGCTCGAGCAGCACGGACCCGGTGGCGCCGACGGCCACGCCTGGATTGCCGAGACGCTGCAGAAAATTGCGCCCGACCGCACCGATGTGCGCTCCTTCGCCGACCTGCTCGATCTCGACGACTACGTGAGCTACGGCGGCAAGGCCTGAGTTTGGATGTAGGGGCGGGGATTCCGATCCCCGCCTTAAAGCTCGTTGTACTTCTCCGAGCGGCCCCTGGATTTTTCCACGGGGTATTTTTTGGCGTTCACCGCCAGTTTGCGCTCGATCGCGGCGGACACATCGATGCCGGTCATGTTGGCGAATTCCAGCGCGTAGATCACCACGTCGGCGATCTCTTCCTCGATCTTGTGGCGTTTCACCGGGTCCTGCACCACTGCGCGGGACTGCTCGGGCGTGGACCAGAGGAAATGCTCCATCAGCTCGCCGGTCTCGGCCGCGAGGGCCATGCTGAGATTCTTCGGGGCATGGAACTGCTCCCAGTCGCGCTCCCGCACAAACGCCAGCACCCGCTCCCGCAGTTCCGCCACCGTCGTGGCGCCGTCATGCATCTTTTTCATGCCGCCAGCCTGACGGTCCGCCCGCCGGCGACAATCACTTCCTGTCCCGCAGCCGCCAGTAGCCGGCCAGCATGCTGCCGATCACGGAGTGGAACACGCTCGAGATTGCGCAGGGCACCGCCGTCAGCGGGTCGGCGAAATGCTTGCGGGCCAGCACGACGCCGAGGCCGGAATTCTGCATGCCCACCTCGATCGAGATCGTGCGGGCGGTGATCTTGTCGTAACGGAAAATCCGGGCGGAAAGGTAACCGAGGGCAAACCCGCCCGCGTGCAGCAGGAAGACCGCCAGCAGCAATGTGCCGGCGCTGTTGCGCACCGCCCCGGCGCTCAGGCCGATGATGCTGGCGCAGATGAGGGTGATGGTCAGGACCGACAGCAATGGCGCCGCCGGCAGCGCGAACGCCACCGCCCGCGGGGCGAAGCGGTTCAGCACCACGCCGGCAACGACCGGCAGGACCACGACCTGAAACGTGCTGAAAAACAATCCCCAGGCATCCACCTCGACGATGGCACCGGCGTAGAACTTGGTGAGCAGGGGTGTCAGCGCCACGGCCGCAAAGGTGGAACACATGGTCATCACTACCGAGAGGGCCACATTCGCCCGGGCGAGATAAGTGACGACATTCGAGGCCGTGCCACCCGGGCAGCACGCGACGAGGATGAGTCCCACGGCCAGCGGGGCGTCGAGCTGCATCACCTTCGCCACACTCCAGCCGAGGAAGGGCATGATGGTGAACTGCGCCACAAATCCCAGCGCCACCGGCCGCGGCATCACCAGCACGCGGCGGAAATCCTCCACCGTCAGGGTCATGCCCATGCCCAGCATGATCACGCCCAGTCCCCATACGATCCACGGACCGCTGAACCAGGTGAACCAATGCGGCACAAACAGTGCCAGCACGCCGCCGGCCAGTACCCAGATCGGGAAGGCGTTTGTCAGATGATTCAGCACACGGGTCATGCGGGGCGCGGGATTGGGACGCGCCGGAGCATGCAATCCGCAACCGCCGGCACGAGCGAAAAACCGGTGCCTCCGCGACGGCGTCACGCATTTGTTTCCGTCATCCACAAATAAATACTTGGCGCACAAACCGGTTTGTGCATGGTGTGCGTCGTTCCAATGACCGTTTCCCATCAACATCTCCGCGGCTGTGCCGGCGCTTCGTTTACGAAGGCCGTCGCCCTTCGCCGCGCCCAGATGTCTCCGGTCGTCATTAATTGGAACAAACAGACCGGCCCGGGCTTGCAGGCCTAAACCTCCGTTTTAACGGACCTTCGTTTAGCCACCTGAAGCCCGAGGCTCAAAGCCCCGAGGGTCCTACCTCATTTTTCCCATGCATACGATCATCCACCCCCTCAAGAACAGCCGTCTCAGCCTGTCTGCGGATACCGCCAGCGCCGCGCATTTCCGCAAACCCAGCTATGACTGCCATGAGCAGCCGGATGCCGTAAAACTCGTCGTCTACGTCCCGGGGGTCGACCCGGCCGGCGTGGAGATCGAAGCCCGCGGCCCGGATGTGATTATCACGGCCCTCAAGGCTCATTTCGTCCGCGTCAACTGGCAGGCGCTCCACCTTGAGCGCGCGCAACGCGACTACCAGCTGCGGCTGCGGCTCGGCCACGGTCTCGACTACCGTGCGCTCCAGGCGGAGCTGCACGAGGGCGTCCTCACGATCGCGCTGCCCAAGCTGCATCCCGCCGGCAACTCGGCGCGGCTCACCCGCGTCGCCTGATCCGCGGCGGATCGGATTTCCCGAATTTTCCCGGAACATCCGCATCCGCCGCGACTCTGACTGTTTGCCAGCAAACCCGAATTACCTGACCACCATGTCCGCCCTTCGCAAATCACCTCTCTTCCCCGCGGAACTTACCTCTCCGTCGGCCTCGAAGAAGCGTGTGCGGCCCCGCGATATACTCTGGGGGCAGCCCGTCTTCAAGGCACCTGAGTTGCCGAATCCCCGCGTCCAGTTTGACCCCTTGCCCTTCACGGCGGTGCGGGTCACGCAGCCGGGAGCCTTGCCGGCAAAGTCGGACTGAGATCCTGCCGACGTCGGACGCGAGCTTGCTCGCGCCCCGTTCGCATTCGCACGCCGAACCAGCGCCCGCGAGCGGGCTGCCTACGGTATCCCCAGCCGACTGCGCCTAGCTCTCCGGCACCACCCAGTGGCAATGCGCCTCTGCGCCGGGACCCTGCGCCAGCACACTGGCCAGCATTTGCATGCTCGGCATGACCTCGGGTTCGAATTGCCACGGCGGATTCACGATCACTAGACCGCAGCCGCGCATCTTCAGTCCCGCCTGTTCGCCTGCCACCGCGAGCTCAAACACCGCGGTTGGCGGCAGCCGCATCGCGCGCAACCGGTCGGCAAAGGCCTC
>JBIJDP010000080.1:0-7769 GCA_044344065.1 Opitutaceae bacterium | reverse complement strand
GCCGTGCTGGGCTGGCAGTTTGATGCGGCGGTGGTGAACAACCAGGTGGTTTCCTCCACCACGCAGGTCACGGTGAAGTTCGACCCCGCGGACGCCGAGAACAACCGCAAGGCGCGGCGCGCCAAGACCCGGGGCAAGCCCGACAAGAAACTTCCGCCCGAATACCAGTACGACGAGGAGCCCGTCCTCGTGCGCAGCGTGAAGCCGGTTTACCCCTACGATTTCCTGCTCAAGAGCAAGACCGGCCGCGCCACCGTCACCTTCATCGTGGATCCGCTCGGCAACGCGCGCGACGCGCAGGTCAAGACGGCCAGCGAACCCGAGTTCGGCGCCGCGACCGCCGCGATGGTCGAGGCCATGAAATTCGAGCCCGCGACCAAGGCCGGCAAACCCTGTTTCGCCCTGCTGACCTTCGAGCAGGTGTTCAACCAGATCGGCGCCACGTCACCGGTGGACGAGCCGACCAAGGAACTCGTTGATGCGCTCAATCACGGTTCGGCCAAGGTCTTTGGGCCGACCGAGGTGGATGCGATGCCAAAGCCCACGTTCCGGGTGCCACCCGAACTGCCCGAGGCGCTCAAGAAATCCGGCGAAGTGGCGACCGCGCAGATTGAGATCATCATTGATCTCAACGGCCGGGCCCGTCTGCCCCGCATCGTCTCCGCCACGCGCGACGACTTCGGCTGGGCCGCGGCCACCGCCGCGTCGCGCTGGATGTTCCAGCCGGCGCAGAAGGACGGGCAGCCCGTCTACCTGCGCGTCATCGTGCCCTTCAAGTTCTCGCCGACGAAGAAGTGAAGTAGGCGGGTGGGATAATTACGGCCTCACGCGGAGGCGCGGAGAACGCGGTGCAGATAACAATAACCGACACTCATTTCACCCAACGGGTGAAAATGACGATTCCATCCTTGGTCTACCCTCCGCGTGCTCCGCGCCTCTGCGTGAGACCACCGTTCAATCGATAAACCGGGCGATTGGACTACATGGCCAATCACTTCACCGGCCGCCGGATGGCGACCAGCTCCTCGATGGCGCGCACCCGTTGCTCGGCGGCCATGATTGTGACCGCCGCCGCTCGCGCCTTGACGTAATCACGATGGCCCGCGGCCTCCGCCATACCCGCCCGCGCGGCCACTTCGAACCAGGCCAGCGCCTCGGCTTCGTCGCGGGCCACGCCCTCGCCCTGGATATACATGACCCCGAGCCGGTCCTGCGCGGGAGCAAAACCCTGTTCGGCGGCCAGCCGGCACCAATGCGCCGCCTGGGCACCGTCCTTCGGCACGCCGTCGCCGTCGGCTAGGATCAGCGCGAGATTGAATTGCGCCTCGGCCATGCCCTGCTCGGCCGCCCGGCGGAACCACTTCACCGCCTCGGCGGGATTCTTAGCCACGCCCTCCTCGCCGCTGACGTGCAGGAAACCAAGATAGCTCTGGGCGGCCGGATTGCCGTAGTTCGCCTTCACGGTCACCTGCTCCAGTTCCGAGAACGTCTGCGTGATCTCACCCTTCGGGCTCACGAACATCATGGGCATGTATTCACCGAGGTAGGTGCGCTGCCAGTAGTGGCCCGACTGCCGGCGAGTCTCCAGGTCGGTGAACTTGTACTGGTAGCCCGGCATCCGGATCATCTGCGGCGGCCGGTCGGGGAACGGATTGCTGGCGAAGAGGCGCAGCACTTCCGGGTTTTGCGCCAGCAGATGACCGGCCACGATGCCGTAAAACGCGGACGGCTCGCTGCGGGTCGCCACCAGGATTTGCAGCGTCGCCTCGAAGCGCGGAAACCGCGGCGCGATGAACGGCGGGATTTGGTCCAGTTGCTGCGGGAAGTAACGGAACTCGTAGGACCGCCAGGTCCGTCCGCCGTCGTTCGAGCCCACAAATTCCGCCACGCAGTGGAACGGGTCGAACCGCGAGTAGAGCTTGAAGGCGTTGACGCTGCCGAGGCCGTCGAACGCGTATTTCAAGGGCTTCGCGACCGCCTCCACCACCGCGGGCTTGGCGATCTGCGTGACGTCCCAGAAGACGATGATCGAAAGGTAAAAGTGCACCCACAAGGCGGTGGCCAGGCCGTAGCGGCGCCACGCGGCGGCGCGGGGCGGCGTGATTTGTTGCGCCGCCCGGTCCGCCAGGAAACGCGCCAGCCGGTCGAGCCGCAGTCGCTGCGCGGCGCCCGCCAGCATCTGGTCGTCGAAGAGCAGCAGACCGAGCCCGATCGAGGCCGTGTTGAGCCAGCCGAAATTGCACGTGAGCTGGATGCCGGCCTGCAGCGCCAGCCAGCTCCAGAACGCGAACCAGCGTCCGCGCCGCCCCAGGAACATCGCCGCCAGCGGGGCGAGGATCTCCGCGGCAAACGTGAGCACCCACTCGCCGACGTGCCACAGGTGCGGCATCTGGTGGTTGAGGTAGCCCAGAATGGTCGGGCAGGGGGCGGTCTCGTAAAGGATGTCCATCGCGGTGAAGTCCCGCCAGTGCGGGTCGCCGCTCATCAGCTTCGCCAGTCCCGACTCAAACATCACGCGGAACAGCAGCCAGCGCACCATGAAGACCGCGATCGGCCACGGGGGGGATTTTTCGCCGAGCCCCGGCCGCAGGCCCGCCGGCGCAAACGGAATGCACAGCAGGGCGACCTCCAGCATCAGCCAGTCCACCTGCGGTTCCGAAAACACCACCCAGCCGCGGGCGAAGGAGAGCAGGGAGACCCAGCAGGTGAAGAGCGCCATCCGCGGCCAGAGGTTCAGCACCAGCGCCACCGCGGCGGTGAGACCGAGCCATTGGATTGCGACCACCATGCCCGGGCTCGCGTTGAGCCAGAACAGGGTTGGCGCCTTGATGATCGCCACGAACAGGCTGTCGTGGGCATCCCGCAGTTGCGTCATGAGCCCCGCCATCGGCGCGATGCCCTTCGGTCCGACCAGCGCCGCACCTTCGCCAATGATTCCTGAGAAGATGATCACATACACCAGCCCGACCGCGCGCAGCACGAGCCAGCGCGGCCACAGGTAGGAGGCGTCCTGGCCGTAGCCGCAGAAATTGCGGACGGGATGCCAGAAGGCTTGCAGTATTCGCATGGGCAGACTGGCCGCGGAACTCATGGCGCGCCCACGCAGGTGGCGGGCGAACAAAACGGGGATTCGGACATCATGACGGGGTATGGATAGGGGCGGGGGAGCCACGATGCAGGCCAACCCCCGCGCAGGCGTCAACGCCCATGGTTGTGCAGATTTTGTCCCAAGCGGTGGCGCGGAGTTGTTTAACCACGGATGGCATACAGTTGATCTTCTAAGGATGGCCACAGGAGGCTCAAGAAGCTCAAGAATACCTTGGATTTTTGTTTTGTGCGTTCTGTGCCTTTTGTGGCCATCCTTCGGCCTCCCCATCCGTGCGATCCGTGGTTAAGATTTCAGGTGGATTCACGCAGCATCGCTTGGTTTGATGCCGCTACTTCTTTTTCCCATGCCCAAGGTTCCTTCCATCCCGCGCCCCGAATACCCGCGGCCGCAGTTCGTGCGCCGCGACTGGCTCTGCCTCAATGGCCTGTGGCAGTTTGAAATCGACCAGGGTGACAGCGGACTCGACCGCGGACTGGTCACGCGTCCGCTCAGGGACCGCATCACGGTGCCGTTCTGCCCGGAGTCGAAACTCTCCGGCATCGGCAACACCGATTACCTCAACGCGGTCTGGTACCGCCGCGACGTCGCCATCCCTGCGGCGTGGAAGGGCAAGCGCATCCTCCTCCACTTCCAGGCGAGTGACTACGACACCTTCGTCTGGGCCAATGGCACGGAAGTCGGCCGCCACCGCGGCGGCATGACTCCGTTCACCTGTGACCTCACGGAGGTCGCCGTGCCTGGCAAGAAGGTGACGCTGGTCGTTCGTGCCCGTGACAACGCCCGCGAGTCCATGCCCTCCGGCAAGCAGTCGTGGGTCTTCGCCAACAGCGGCTGCCACTACACGCGCACCACCGGAATCTGGCAGACCGTCTGGCTCGAGCCCGTGCCGCTCCGCGCCCACTTGCTGCGGCCGAAGATCACGCCTGACGTGGCCAACCGCCGCTTTTGCCTCGAGCAACCCATCGCCGGCGCGCAGGCCGGGCTGGTCTATCGCGCCCGCCTGCTCGACCGTCAAGGCGTGGTCAGCGAGGCGGTCTGCGCTAGTGGCCATGGTTTCTATCCGCGGCTCGACCTGCCCGTGCCGGAGTCCCGTTTGCGCCTCTGGTCGCCGGCAGATCCGCACCTTTACGATCTCGAGTTCGAGCTGGTGGACGAAAAGACCGGCGCCGTGGTGGACGCGGTCCGCAGCTACGCCGGCCTGCGCAGCGTGTTCATCGACGGCTATGCGGTGAAGATCAACGGCCGCGCCGTCTTCCAGCGGCTCGTGCTCGACCAGGGTTATTATCGCGACGGCATCCTCACCGCGCCGTCCGACGCCGCGCTCGTGCGCGACATCAAGCTCTCCCTCGCCGCGGGCTTCAACGGTGCGCGCCTGCACCAGAAGGTCTTTGAGGAGCGTTTCCTCTATCACGCCGACCGCCTCGGCTACCTCGTGTGGGGCGAGTTCAGCGACTGGGGGCTCAACGGCCGCGCGCCCGTGCGCGAGTGGCAGGTGCAGCCCGACGGCAAGGTCGTGCGCGCCGGCAACCACAACGGGCAGGACCATCCGCCGTCGATTGTCGCCCAGTGGCTCGAGGCGGTGCAACGCGACTACAACCACCCCAGCATCGTCGGCTGGTGTCCGCTCAACGAGACCCTCCGCCGGCTCGACGAGCGCATCACCCACCACGACGACATCATGCGCGCGTTGTTCCTCGCGACCAAGCTCGCCGACAACACGCGTCCCGTGCTCGACGTCTCCGGCTACACGCATGTCGTGCCCGAGGCCGACATCTGCGACGCCCACGACTACGAGCAGGACCCCAAGATTTTCAGAAAGCGCCACGACGGCCTGCTCCGCGACCGGCCCTACGAGCGCGACGAGATCTGGATGAAGTCCATCCCGTGGCGCCGCGGGCAGCCGTTCTTTGTCAGCGAATTTGGCGGCATCCAGTGGAGCCCCGGAGCCAAGCCCGGTGACGCCGCCTGGGGTTACGGCAACCGGCCGAAGACGCTCAAGGAATTCTTCGAGCGCTTCGAGGGCCTGTGCGCCGCGCTGCTCGATAACAAGCGGATGTTCGGCTACTGCTACACACAGCTCACCGACGTCTTTCAGGAGCAGAACGGCATCTACACCTTTGACCGGAAAACCAAGTACGACCTCAAACGCGTCCACGCCGCGCAAGTGCGCAAGGCTGCGATCGAGAAGTAGGTTTTGTTATCGCGAAGGGTGGGAAGAACCTGGGAGCGCGGGCCGCTGGCCCGCATGGACACGGAAGCGGGCGAGCCGCCCGCGCTCCCAGGTTGCTCAATCTCGCCATCGCCGGCCCTCATCAGTCGAATCATTTCTCGTACTGCCAGCGACGAGTCTGATATTCGCGTTTCTTCGCAACCCTTCGCGGTTTATTCCCCTCGTCACGCCCATCATCTCTTGCCTGTAGTCATTGTAGGGCTCGCGCTCGCGCGAGGCCGGGAGTGATAACCGCAATGCAGATATAATTCACGAACACCCAACGGCCCTGCGCTAGCGCAGGCCCTACGTCGAACCCTAACCATACAGCTTTTATTCTCATGCCTGTCATCCCTCATCCCTCCCCTGTTATCCGTCACCGCCACGGACTGCCGCGCACCCGCGCCGCGCTCGCCTCCGGCAAGCTCACGGTTGGCTTCCTGGGCGGTTCCATCACGGCGCCGCACCCGGGCAAGAGCTGGCCCGAGCCGCTGCTGGCCTGGCTCGTGAACCGCTATCCGCAGGTGCGGGTGACCGTCGAGAACGGCGCCATCGGCGCCACGGGCAGCGACCTCGCCGCCTTCCGCGCGAGTGACACGGTGCTGCCGGCCAAGTGCGACCTCGTGTTTGTCGAGTACGCGGTCAATGACTACGGTACCGCCACCGACCTCCGCAACCGCACGCGCGAGGGCCTGCTCCGGCAGTTGCTCGCCACGGGTTGCGACGTGGTCCTCGCCTACACCTATTTCAACGACATGAAGGCCGACATGGACGCCGGCCGCGTGCCGCCGTCCATCGCCGAGTTTGAGACCCTTGCCGATCATTACGGCCTGGGCTCGGTGTGGATGGGTCTCCACGCCTGGCATGAGGTCCACGCCGGCCTCATGACCTGGCCCGAGTGGCTGCCCGACGGCATCCACCCCGAGAACCGCGGCAGCCTCAGCTACGCGACCAGCGTCATCGCCTACCTCGAAAAGGAACTCGCCGCGCCGGCTGCCCCCGCTCCACATCCGGCCCTGCCGCCGGCGCTCGCTGTCGGCAATTGGGAGAAGGTCCGCCGGCTCCCCTTTGATGCGGTTCAATATTCCGGCCCGTGGACCGTTCGCCGCTGGTACACCTGCCCCGGCATCGACTGGGCGCTGCACACCACGGCGCCCGGCGCGACGCTCAGGTTTGCCTTCGATGGCTACGGCCTGGTGCTGGATTTCCATTTCCATGGCCTCGCCAGCGAGGTGCGCTACCGCGTGGACGGCGGGGAGTGGACCGTGACCAAGCGCGACCGGCCGGAGTGGTGCAACACCAACGGCTGGCCGCGCCTGCTCCTCGTCACCGACACACTGCAACCCGGCCACCACGAGTTTGAACTCGAGACCGTGGCCGAACCCCTGCCCCTGCCGCAGGGCTGCGGCACGATCACCACCATCGGCTTGATCGGCGTGATCGGTTGAACTGCGGAGTACCTGGGAGCGCGGGCCGCTGGCCCGCATGGATTGAGAAGCGGGCGAGCCGCCCGCGCTCCCAGGCTGAAAGGAAACGTTTATCTTCGCTGATCAACGCTAATCCCTGAATCAGTATTTTGGTTCGAACCCCATTAGCGCAGGTGAGCGAAGATTAGCGTTTCAACCGGCTTGGGCTAGAGCCCCTTCCAACTCTTTGCGCGCTCTGCGTTCTTTGCGGTTAAATGGATTCAGGGCCGGCGTCGCGGCTGCACGGGGATGTGCACCTCGGAGCGTTTGGTGAACCAGGGAGTGAAGGGCCCGTTCCAATAGACCGCGTAGGGTTCGCCGGCCGCTTCGATGTCGGGTTGCTTGGCCAGCCAGAGGAGGAGTTCGTCCCGGGTTTTTTCAAAATTCTCCCGGGAATAGCCGCCGCGTGCGCCCAGGCTGGCGACGCGCCGCTCCGGGACTTGAATCACCTTCACGCCCGGGGCGTTGCCGGTGACCTTGGACTGCTCGCCGGGTGCGACCCAGAAATACATCGCCGCGCGATCAATCCGGGCCTCGACCGGGGTGGTCATGGCGATGTCGCGTTTGGAGATGTAGCTGAACAGCGGACCGAAGAGGCGGTTGGACTCATCAAAGTAGGAACCTCGCCCCGTGGACTTGAGCAGCATGCCAGCGGGAAGCGTCTTGAATTCGGCAACGCCGGGAGCGGTGGGAGGAAAGGCGGTTTCGGCGGCCATGACGGGGAGGATGGGAATCAGCAGCAAAAATAGCCGCAGCGGCAAACGCATGCGACAAGGTCACCGCGAAGCTCCAATACGCAAGTAGCTCAAGACGATGGGATCTTCGCGCGATAACGCGGCGGTGAGGGGAGTGCTGAGGCTGAAGACCTGAAACCTTAAACCTGAGTCGCCGGAGGTCTCCGCTCCCTCTGCTCCCTCCTGTAAACCCGGCTTGGGCTCGAACCCTCGAACCACCGATCCGGAAGAGAACGCTAATCTTTGCTGAT
>JBIJDP010000079.1:0-7775 GCA_044344065.1 Opitutaceae bacterium | reverse complement strand
TGGCCTCGCAGATTTCGCGCTGCAGCGGCCGGAAGGTGCTGTAGCCGAAGGTGGTTTTGAGGGTTTGGAGCAGGTTCGCCACGAGCGGAGCGGCTCACGCAAACAGCCCGCCCGCCGAGCGCAACCCGAGAACGCGTATTCAGAGGCGGATCACCCCGTCATAAATTAGCATGACTGGCCCTTGCGCATGAAGGTCGCCGCCGTAACGTCTCTGGCTCCCGTGCCGGCCCCGATTTCACACCAACCCTCCGTTCCTGCCGCCGCGGCGGCGTCCGCGCTCACCGACCGCTTCGGCCGCCGGCATAACTACCTGCGCATCTCCGTCACCGACCGGTGCAATCTGCGCTGCGTCTACTGCATGCCGGCCGAGGGGCTGGTCTGGAAGGAGCGGACTGACATCCTGAGCTACGAGGAGATCGAGCGCCTTGCGGCCCTTTTTGTTCGTCTTGGTGTCGACAAGATCCGCCTCACCGGCGGCGAGCCCACGGTGCGCCGCAATCTGCACCACCTGATCGGGCGACTGCGCGGTTTGTCGGGACTCAGGACGTTGCTGATGAGCACCAATGGCGTGCTCCTCGCGAAGGAGGCCGCCGGTTACCGGGCCGCCGGGCTCGACGCGCTCAACATCAGCCTCGATACGCTGCAGGCGGAACGCTTTGAGAAAATGACCCTGCGCGCCAGCCACGCGGCAGTGCTCGCCGGCATCGAGGCCGCGCTTCAGGCCGGTTTCGCCGCGATCAAGGTCAATGTTGTCGTCATGGCGGGCATCAACGACGACGAACTTGTGGCTTTCACCGGGTACGCCGCCGCGCGTCCGCTGGAGGTGCGCTTCATCGAGTTCATGCCCTTCGACCGCAACGACTGGTCGGCCAGCCGCATCGTGCCCTACGCGGAGATGCGGCGCCGCATCGAGTCGGTATACCGGCTCACCCCGATCGATCCCGCCCCCAACGCCGTGGCCAAGGAATTCGCCATCGGCGGCGGAATCGGGCGCGTCGGATTCGTCACCTCGATGACCGAGAATTTCTGCGCGAGCTGCAACCGCCTCCGCCTCACCGCCGACGGGAAATTGAAGAACTGCCTCTTCTCGACCACGGAGTCCGATCTGCGTGAACCAATGCGCGCCGGGGCGACCGACGCGGAGCTCACCACCATCATCCGGCAGTCCGTCCTGGGCAAGTGGGCGGGTCACCCGCCCATGGACGTACTCGCCGAACTCGGAAACCGCTCGATGATCCAGATCGGAGGCTGACACTTTTCCCATGCGCGACGTATCCACCAAGAATTTCACCCTGCGGACCGCCAAGGCCCGCGCCGTGCTCACGGCGGCACCGGCCACGCTGGCCCTCATCCGCGAGGGCAAGATCCCCAAGGGCGACCCGCTCCCGGTGGCGAAGGTCGCCGCCATCCAGGCCGCCAAGAACACCCCGCAACTCATTCCCTACTGCCACTCCGTCCCGCTTGACTTCGTGCAGGTTGATTTCGAGCTCCTGGCGGACCGCATCGTCACCACGGTGTTCGTGAAGGCGATCTATCGCACGGGCGTCGAGATGGAGGCGCTCACCGGCGCGGCGGCCGCGGCCCTGAACCTTTACGACATGCTCAAGATGCTCGACGAGACGATGAGCATCGCGTCGGTCGAGTTGCTCTCAAAAACCGGCGGCAAGTCCAACTACGCCCCTGACCTCAGGCAGCCGTTCCGCGCCGCCGTCGTCGTCATGTCCGACTCGCGCAGCCAGCCGGGTGGCAAACCCGATCGTTCCGGCGCCATCCTGCGCGAGGGCCTCGAGGCCCATCAGGGCAAGGTTGAGCATTTCGCCATCATTCCCGACGAGCAGGACAAGATTCGCGCCGCGGTCCTGCATGCGACCGATGAACTCGGCGTGGATGTGCTGCTCATGACCGGCGGCACCGGGGTCGGTCCGCGCGATGTCACCCCCGAGGCGGTCTCGGCCCTCCTCGACCGCCGCCTGCCGGGCGTCGAGGACCAGTTCCGGGCCCACGGCCGGGTTCGCAATCCCTACGCGATGCTCAGCCGCATGGTCGCCGGCATGCGCGGCCGCACCATCGTGGTTGCCCTGCCGGGTTCACCCAACGCCTGCCGCGATGCGATGGACGCGCTCTTTCCGTATCTTAAGCACGCCTTCCCCATGCGCGAGGGTTCGGGTCATGAAGCAAGCTAGTGGGTTTATCCAAGGGCAGTTTTCCCGTAGGGCTCGCGCTTGCGCGAGGCCGCGAATGATATTCGTCCGGCGGTCCGGCTCGCGGTTATCAAATCGGCCCGCCGCAAGCAGCGGCCCTACGGCGACCTGCCAGGTTGAGGGCATCGGAGCGTTTTCGGCGCGCAGAAAGACCTGCACGCCCACCTTGGAACCATCCCATGACCGAACCTAAACAGTCGCTGACATCATTCGCCGACGCCCTCGCGACAGTGCTCGCCGAGGCGCGCAGTCTGGGACACGAGACGGTTCCGCTGGATGCCCCGCGCGGCCGGATTTTGGCACAGGATATCGTCGCGCCTTTCGACCTGCCGCATTTCGACAACACCTCGGTGGATGGCTACGCGGTACATGCGACGGATGTGGAACGGGCCAATCGTGAGGGATCGGCCGAGCTGTCGCTCGATATGGTCATTCCCGCGGGTGATGCCCTCCGCGGACGTGAACTTAAGCCGGGCAACGCCGCGCGGGTGCTGACTGGTTCGCCGTTACCAGCGGGAACGAGTGCGGTGGTCATGCAGGAGGATATCGAATTGCGCGGCGAGCAGGTGCGCATCACGGCTGGCATTTCCGCCGGCCAGTGCATGCGTCGGCAGGGTGAAGAGTTTCGCTCTGGCGATGTCGTGGTGCGGCGCGGCCAGAGATTGACTCCACCGGTCTGCGCCCTGGCGGCCACGATGGGTTTGATCCATGTTGCCGTGACGCGCGCCCCCCGTGTCGGCCTGCTCGTGACCGGCAGCGAACTCGTGGCCCCCGGCCAGCCGCTGCGCGAGGGGCAGATCTACGAATCGAACGGTCCCGGTCTCGCCGCGGCGTTGCGCCTCGCCGGCATCGCCTCGCTCGAAATCCGCACGGTGAATGACGCCCTTGAGCCGACCCTCGGAGCGCTGGCCGCCCTGCTCGACACCAACGACGTGGTCATCACCTCGGGCGGCGTTTCCGTCGGCACCTTTGACGCGGTGAAGGACGCGCTGCGGCAACTCAAGGTGGAACAGCGCATCTGGCGCGTGGCGATCAAGCCGGGCAAGCCGTTCTTCTTCGGCGTCCGCGAGCAGGCGGGCCGCCGGACGGTGGTGTTCGGGTTGCCGGGCAATCCACTCTCCGCCCTCGTGACGTATGCGGTCTTCGCCTTTCCCTATCTGCGAGCGGTGCAGGGTGATGGCGCCGGTTCAGTCCCGATCTCCGCCAAGCTGGCTGCGCCGATCAAGAAGCCGGCCGGGCGCCTGGAGTTCGTGCCGGTCACGCTGACCCCCGACGAACACGGCTGGCGGGCACAACCCCTCGACAAGCGGGCCTCGCACATGCTCGGCGGCTTTGCCCGGGCGCAGGCGCTGGCGATTTTTCCCGCCGAACTTGAACGCATGGAAGCCGGGCAGACCGTGACCTGCCAGTCGCTTCCCTGGAATTGAACCGCCATGGCTGATTCCCTCTCAATCAAGATCCACTATTTCGCGGTCCTGCGTGAGCAACGCGGTCTGGCCGAGGAGACTATCGCCACCGCGGCCGCCACGCCGGGCGAACTCTATGCGGAGCTCCGTGGGCGCCACGGTTTCACTTTGGCCCCGGAGATGGTGCGGGCGGCGGTCAACGGTGGCTTTGCCCCGATGGACCGGCCTTTGGTTTCCGGCGACACCGTGGTTTTTATCCCGCCGGTCGCGGGCGGCTGAGCATGTTTTCCCTGACCCGTCAGTCCATCGTCCCTCCCGCCCTGGCCTCACCGGGCGCGGGCGGATTCGTCACATTCGATGGCAAGGTGCGCAACACCCACCAGGATCGTCCCGTCACGGCGTTGGAATACGAGGCGTTCGACGAACTCGTCCTCGCCGAGGGCAACCGCCTCATGGCCGAGGCCGTGGCGCATTACGGCCTGCTGGCGGCGCGCTGCATGCACCGCGTGGGCCGGCTCGAGATAGGTGAAACCGCCGTTTGGATCGGCGTGGCCGCCCCGCATCGGCGCGAGGCGTTTGAAGCCTGCGAATGGATCCTCGATCAACTGAAGCGCCGCGTGCCGATCTGGAAGAAGGAGTTTTTCGCCGACGGCGATTCCGGCTGGATCGGCAGCGACGTCGTGCCGGGCGAAGCGCCGGTCACGGAGGAGAATTATTACGCGCGCCAAATCCGGCTGCGCGAGGTCGGGCCGGCCGGGCAGGCCAGGCTGAATGCGGCGCGCGTGCTCGTCGTGGGCGCCGGCGGGCTCGGCTGCGCCGCCATCCCTTACCTTGCGGCCGCCGGTGTCGGCACGCTGGGCATCTGTGATTTCGACCGCGTCGAGGCGAGCAATCTCCATCGCCAGGTACTCTTTGCGGCGCGGGAGGTCGGCAAGCCCAAGGCCGCGCTCGCGGCGCGTTTTGCCCAGCGGCTCAATCCCCTGGTCCAGGTCCGCACCCACGCCGAACGGCTGACGGCGGAGTCCGCCCCGGGACTTTTCCAGCACTACGACCTCGTGCTGGATTGCACGGACAATTTTGCCACGAAGTTTCTGCTCAACGATACCGCGGTCGCGATGAACAAGCCGCTCGTGCAGGCGAGCATCCACCAGTTCGAGGGCCAGATATTTGTGTACGATCCGGCGAAGGCGAACGGCTGCCTGCGCTGCCTCTGGCCGGAAACCCCTCCGGAGGGATGCGTTGGCAACTGCGCGGAAGCCGGCGTGCTCGGGGTGGTGCCCGGGATTTTCGGGACGCTGCAGGCGGGCGAGGCGATCAAGCATCTGCTCGGCCTCGGGGAGTCGCTCGGCGACTCGGTGTTGCTGCTCGATCTGCGCACGCTCAGTACGACGCGCATCCGGCGCACAGCCGACCCGCATTGCCCGGTGTGTGGCGATGGCGCGCCGCCGACGGAGATCGACCTCGATCCCTTTGCGCCGGGTCGCGACTTTTCGCAGTGGGCGGTGATTGATCTGCGCGAGGAACACGAAGCGCGCCCCATCCTTTCCCTCGGTGCGGCGGAGTGGCGGCACCATCCGCTTTCGCAGGTGCGGGAATGGCAGGATTCGCTCGATCGCCACCGGCCCTGCCTGTTCGTCTGCGGACGCGGCATCCGCAGCGGTCAACTGGTGCGTCGCCTGCGCCGTGAGGGTTGGACCCAGGCCTGTTCGCTGGCCGGGGGCGTGGAGTTGGCGCTGAAAGTCAGGCCTCAGGCAAACCTCCGATGATCGAGCATACCTCGGTGTGGCTGCCGCTCGGCGTGGCGCTCATCGCGCTGGTCTATTCACTTGTCGGCCATGGCGGAGCTTCCGGCTATCTGGCGCTCCTCGCGATGACCACGATGCTTCCGCGCGACATCGCCATCACCGCCCTCCTCATCAACCTCGTCGTCGCCGGCACGTCCTTCGCGCTCTACAAGCTCGCGCACCATTTTTCCTGGCGACTCGCGTGGCCGTTGCTCGCCGGTTCGGTGCCCCTGGCCTTTGTCGGCGCGCGCCTGCCGGTGGCGGACACGGTTTATTACTGGCTCGTCGGCGGGGTGTTGCTCGTCGCAGGTGTGCGTTTGTTTTGGTCCACCTCTGGCGCGGTGGTCACGGAGCCGTCTCCGGCGTCCGGCGTGGCCGTGCGGGTGGGCACGGGAGCGGGCATCGGGCTGCTTTCCGGGCTGGTCGGGGTTGGCGGAGGCATTTTCCTGAGTCCCGTGCTGCTCCTCATGCGCTGGGCCACGGCCAAGCAGACGGCGGCCGTGTCGGCGATTTTCATCGTCGCCAACTCGCTCGCCGGCCTCGCCGGGCGTTGGCATGCCGGCGGCCAAATTCAGGCCGGCACGCTCATCCTCGTGGCGGCCGGATTTGCGGGTGCGCTCGCGGGTTCCTACATCGGGGCTTTTGCGATCGGGCAGCGGGCCTTGCAGAGGGGCCTGGCCGTAGTGCTCGTGTTCGCCGCGGTGAAGTTGATGGTGCGGTAGGGGCGGGCCAGAGCGTTTGTGAGTGTTGATTGCTCGTTGCAGGGGCGCACCTCGTGTGCGCCCGTTTGGCTTTCATCTGCGTATTTGACTTTCGCGGGCGCAGTCGAGCTGCGCCCCTGCACCCAAGCGATCCTGACCATCCGCCAAGCCGGGGTGTGCTGCAGGGACAGGTAGGAGCCTGCTCGCAGGCGATGGACTGGGTCTGCGAAAATTGAGGTGGCTTGCGAATGATTGCGACCGAGGGCGGTCGCGCTCCCACTCCACTCGCTCACGCTCGTGGCTACGGCTTACCCGGATCAGCGCAGCCCTAAAAACGCAGCCAGGTCCTTCACCGCCGGCGCCACCTTATGTCCGCGCTTCACCGAGCGGGAGACGACGACGAGTTTCCTTTTCGGGCGGTCCGCCTTGGGATCGACATGGCCGACGAATTCGCATCCGGCCAGCACGGGCAGGGCGTAGTAGCCGCGCACCCGTTTCGCCGGCGGGGTGTAGACTTCCCACGTGTAATCAAAATCCCAAACGTGCGTGGTGACGCGCCGGTCGTAGATCAGCGGGTCGAGTGGGGCCAGTAGCATGGGTGCAACGCCGTTGGCATCCGGGGCATCAAAGAGCGCGGCATCCGCCTGCAGGCAGTGCAGCAACGGACCCTCGGGCAATTGCACGGCCTGCACGAGATCCTCGACGTGGGCGAACTCGGCCCGTTTGAGCAGCACGAGCCGGCGCTGGCGGAGCTTGAGCAGGGCTTCCCAGCGGGCGGTTTCCTCGTTGCTGGGGGCCCGGCCGGCAGCACGCGCTCGGGCAGATCGTACAGCCGCCGGCCGCCGACGCGCTGGGCGATGAGCAGGCGACCGTGAAAGAAAAGCTTCTGCATGGTCGACTTGACCAGGGTGGCCGCACCCCAGAAGCGCCGGGCGCGACGTCCGTCCGCAATGGCATCGGACCCGATGGGGCCGCGCTCCGCCAAGGCGGCGAAAATGCGCGGTTCAAGTTCGCGTTCGCGCGGAGTCAGCTTGCCCGACCAAGGGCCGTGCCGGCGGGTGCGGGCGTGCATCGCGTTGAGCAGGTGCGGCCAGGCGTCGGGCGTGAAGACGACGAGAATGCCGGTGGATGGCAGGTGGTGTTCAAAGGCGAGACGTTGCGCGGCGGGCAGCGGGGTGTCGGCCCCGTGCACGTGCCGCATCAGGTTGCCCACGCGGTAACCGGCGACGCGGTTGCGCAGGATGAGGTCGTGCATGCGCCCGCAGACATTGATCGGATCGATCTGCACGTACCCGTGGTGGCGGAGCGCCGCGTCGATCCCGGCCGCGGGCGCATCAAGCAGCAGCGCCCGGCGCATGAAGCGCCGCGCCGCGGGCGGGGTGACTTTGAGCGGAGCCGGCAACGCCCGCCGATTGAGCGCAGTTGCCGCCAAAAAACAAGGCCACGCACCACAATCACGCATGTCACGTATTACGTGACATGTGGGATGGGCCGGTCGCGGTTCGGTTCAGGGCCCTTTGTCACGTAATACGTGACAATGCTGCGATCTCCCGCTCGGTGTGGGGCTGGTCTCGCTTGAGGCGAGCTGGGTTGGGAGCGCGACCGCCCTCGGTCGCAATCAGGCAAATCCATCTAGGCAACGAGAACGAGAACGAGAAAGAGAACGAGTACGATCCAGTTGTT
>JBIJDP010000078.1:0-7786 GCA_044344065.1 Opitutaceae bacterium | reverse complement strand
GCCATGAGCTCGAAGTTGGCGTCGAGGGCCGACTTGATGTTCACCGTCGCGAGCAGCAGCGCGGTGCCGATGCCGACGAGGCCGGCGACGACCGTGGTGATCTCGGCGATGCGCACGCTCTGCAGGGGTGTGATCTTTTTGCCGTAGCGTTCGAAGAAATCCACGGAAACGAGCGTGGCCACGCTGTTCATGCAACTGGACAGGGTGGACATCGAGGCGGCGAAGATGCCGGCGATGATCAGGCCGGTGACTCCGGCGGGTAGTTCGGCCGCGATGAACTGCGGAAAGGTGGAATCCACATTGAGCATCGGATTCAGATGCGAGGGAAAGTGCTTGTAATACACATAGAGCGCGGTGCCGATGCCAAAAAAGGTGAGGTTGCCCGGTATGACGATGGCGGCGAGCGTCCACATCGACCACCCGGCCTCCTTGTCGGATTTCGTCGCCAGCACGCGCTGCATCATCACCTGGTCCTGGGGGATGGTCATGATGCCCAGGAAGGTCACGAGCAGGAAGCCCCAGACGGTGGGTTGCGTGAGATCGAAGGCCCAGTCGAAGGTGCGGAACTTGCCGTCGGCCATGGCCGTCTTGAAGAAAGCGCCAACCCCGCCGTCGATGCGCGTCACCACGAAGCCCAGGGCGACAAACGCACCGCCGAGCATGACGACCACCTGGATGAAATCGGTCCAGATCACCGCCCGCATGCCGCCGAGCACCGTGTAAAGGATGGTGACCACGCCCATGATCAGGATGCTGTGGGTGACATTCAGGCCGGTCACGGCCGACATCGCGAGGGACGGCAGGAAAAGCACGATGCTCATGCGGCCGCCAAGCTGGATCACGATGGCCAGGGCGCTGGCCAGGGTCCGGATGCGGGGGTGATACCGCATTTCCAGGTAGTGGTAGACCGACATCAGGCTCAATCGGCGGAGCAGGGGGACGATCCAGATGGCGGTGAAGGCCGTCCCAATGATGCCCACGATGTTGGCGGCGAGATAGAGCCAGTTCTCGGCAAAGGATTTGGCGGGAGTGGCGATGTAGCTGATGGCACTGGTGCCGGTGGCGTATAGGCTGACACCCGCGGCCCACCAGGGGATGCTGCGTCCGCCGAGGAAAAATTCCTCCCCGCTCTGCTTCTGTTCACGCTTGTAATAGTAGAACCCGATGCCGGCGGTGCCGACCAGGTAGATGACGATGATCAGCCAATCGATCCAGTTCAGCAGCCGCTTGGTGAGCGCAATGGTCAGTTGGTTGAACTGCTCGACGCCGTCCTCGCCCCGGGTGGCCAGGACGAAACCGCCTTCGGACGGGCGGACCCCGGTCAGCGTGCCCGTCAGCGGCACCCGGCCAACGGTGGCCCAGGTGTCGGTGATGGCGTGGTAAGTATAAAGCACCGCCTCGCGATTCTCCGGGGTGGCGACGGCCAGCAGGTGAGCCTGGCCGCCGGCCTGCAGCTCCGGACGGATCACGGCCGGCGGGGCGGAACGGAGGCGCCAGCCCAGCCGGGTATTGTGCTCAAGCCACACCTGCGAACCGGAGGGGTTCAAGGCGAGGACCCAGATGGAATCATAGTGCGCGACCGCGACCAGCGGCTGACAGCCAGCCGCCGCACCTTCGAGCGGGGGCGCCTCGGCCAGGAAAGGACGAGCTTCCGCTTTGGCGGCCTCCGCGGCGGACAAAGGCATGACCTTGAGTGAGATCAATCCCTCGGCCCCGATGCCCATGCTGACGCCACACATCCAAAGCAGCAGAATGCAGACTCGTCTGAAAATGATGGGCATCCCTACCAGCATCACGGCAGCCCCGGATGAGGTTCAAGGTATGATTTCACGATTAATCAGGGTGGAAATTGTGGGCGAAAAATGCCGCACCGGATTGGTGCGACGCGAATGAGCGCAGGTTAAGCGGCGAAAAGTAGGGCAGGTCAGTGACCTGCCCCTGGGAGCTTCATCCGCCGGTGCGGCGTCCGAAGGCAGGTTTGAAACCTGCCCTACTGGAATACCCTCGATGGCACTCGTGGCCGAACTCAGCCGAGCCCGGCGATTTTCGGGAGTTTGTCGCCGGTAAGCCGCCGCTCCTTGGGGAGGGAATGCGGGGTCTTGCCGCCGTAAAGCTCGGCAAACTTTTTGAATTTTTCCTGCGTGGCCTTCACAAATTCCTCGGTCGGCCGCGTTTCACCGAACAGCGCCATCATTTCCGGCAGCCAGCGGTGGCCGTAACGGACATGGTTCTGCTCATCGTTGCGATCGAAGGCCAGCAGGGTGTCGGCCTCGAAATCGCTGAGCTCGCGCACGCGGTCCATGACATGGGCCTTGGTCGGAAAGCTGCCGGCCTCGAACTCCATCGTCATCATGGCATAACGCTCGTGCGGCGGCATTTGGACGAGGATGTTGTAGAGGTCGAGCGAGTGCTCGACCGTCATGAGGTCAACCCCGAGCTTCGGCAGCTGCCGGAAGCCGAACTGGCTGTGGCGCGACTCATCCCAAAGATGGCGGGCCAGATCATGGTGCAGGTCGAAGGGTGCCTGCGGTGTTTCGATGAATACGGTGGCGAGGTAGTCGATCGCATCCATTTCCATCATCAGCCACACGTAGACCATGAGGCGGATGAGGCGGGCGTCGGTCTTGGGATCGGTGAGCCACGGCCGCACGATGGGATCCTCGGTGGGATCGTACCCAAACACACTGGAGCAAACGGGATACTTGCCGCGATTGCAGGTGGCCGGATGCCGGTAGGGCGTCACGTTCAGCTGCCACACATAGCCGGCGGCCAGCGGCAGGCGGGTTTCCTGTCCGAGCCAGCCGCCGAGGTCGTCGAGGGCTTGGGTGAGGTGCAGGTTCCACTCGCGGGCCTCGACGCCCTTGAGGTAGGGGGCGATTTCGCGGAGGTGGCGTTCCTCGTCGGCGATGAATTCCTCGACCAGTTTCTTTGACGGCCAGTCGGCGAGGTGATCCGTGACCTTGAGATAATGACGGTAGGCGGCCAGCAGCGCGGGCTTGAGCACCGTGTAGAAACCGGCGGTGAGCACGAGCGGATCGGACTGGGCGTGGCCGACGGCCTCGACGAAGAGGCGGCGGACGGAGTCACGGACATCCTCGCCGGCACCAAAGCCGGAGAGCTCGCGACCGCGCTCGCGGATGAAGCGGGCGTGGCCAGCGGATTCCCAGGCATGCTGGCAGACGAGGTATTTCAGCTCCGGCTCGCCCACGCGGTAGACGAGGGTCGTGACCGTGCGGAGAAACTCGCGCTCCACCTCGAAAAGAAGTCGCAGGAGGCGGGTCATTTCGTTGACCGCGGCCATGCGGCTGGAGGCGGCGGAGGCGGAGGTGACGGTAGCCATGGGGAGAGGCCGCTCAGCAGATCAGGCCGCGCTTGCCGTTGGGGCCGTGGGCGGGCGGGTTGGCGCCGACCCAGCGTTCGTCAATGGGTTCGGAAGCACGCTGATAGCGGCTGTCACTGGAAATCCGCAGGCGGTTGGTCGTCTGGTTGTCGAGCGAGGCATGGACCATGAACATGCCGAAGGTGAGGAAGTCGCCCGGCTCGTACTCGGTCACCATCCAGCGGCCGCCAAACTTGTTGCGGACCGCCGGCGGGTTGTGGGAAAGCGTGCCGGTGAAAGTCCACTTGCTCTCCTTCACCTTGGCGACGTCGGCGTTCTTGTTTTCGCAATAGGCATCCACGTCGCGGTAGACGTATTTCTCGAGCAGATCCATGCGCTTGTGCGAACCCTCCAGCACCATGAGGCCGCCGAGTTCGTAGGAGGTTTCGCCGTAGGGCAGCCAGCAGGTCATGTGCTTGTGCGTGCCGCGGCCCATGTAGGGCAGGTCGCAGTGCGGATTGGTGCCCTTGCCCGGGCCGATGGCGCGGAGCCAGGTGTAGTCGTAGTGGCGCACGTCCTCGGCGAAGAACTTGCTGTAGAATTCGATCAGCCGGCCGCTGTAGAGCAGGCGCTGCACGGGCTGGCAGCCGTTGGTGATCTCGGGCTTGAAGACGTAGCCGGAGTTCGGCTTGGCGATGCCGTCGATGGCGGGATGGTTTTCGTCGAGCACGCCGGCGGCCGCGAGGCGGTCGGTGAGCGCGGCGCGAGCCTCGAGCACCTGGTCGCGGTCGAGGTAGCCCTTCATGTAGAGGTAGCCGTCCTCGGCGAACCGCTGGCGCAATTCCACGACGTCGTTGGCCGCGTCGGAGGAATCGCGCATCAGGGCGATCCGGTCATCGGCCATGTCGAGGGCGTGGCCGTAGGAAATGATCTGGGGCAGGGTGGCAGTGCTCATGTGGTGTGAAAGGTGCAGGCTTGGCCGCACAGGAGGGGGGGCTGGGTGACCAAGGCCGGTAAAGATACACGCGGAACGTCCCGGACAAAATGGTTGAAATGAGATTTGGCATGTAGATTTTGGGTCCAGCATGCTTTCTACCCCGAATTCCATCCGCAATGAGCCATGGCTCGAGAGCCCGCTGCGCACCGGCGCGGGCGAACTGCAGCTGGCCGGTGTCCTGCAGAATGTGCACGGCCTGGATCCCAAGGCGATGCGTGTTTTGGGAAGCTACTCTTTGATCTATATGGTGAACGTCGAAGGCTATTACTGCGATAGCAACGGCGTGCGGGCGGATCTGCGCACCGGCGACCTCGTGGTCATTTTTCCGGAGCTGGCGCACGCCTACGGACCGAAGAAGGGGCAGTCGTGGACCCAGATTTACGTCGTCTTCAACGGGCCGCAGTTCGATTTCCTGCGCAGCCGCGGCATCCTCGATCCGGCGCGTCCGGTCTGGCACCTGGAGCCGGTGGATTACTGGAGCCGGCGGTTGGAAGAGGTGGTGGCGGGGGATGCCCGGCACACCGAGGCGGCGGCGATGCGGGCGATGGGGCGGTTTCTCCATCTCGTCTGCGACATGGCTGCGGCGGATGCGGAGGCGCGGCTCCGGCCGGAGCGCGACGAGTGGTTCGAGGAAAGCCAGCGGCTGCTGGGCAATCCCAACGGACGCACGTGGCTGACGCCGCAGCAGGTGGCTCGGGAAGTGGGGCTGAACTACGACAATTTCCGGAAGCAGTTTGCGCTCCGCTTGGGCCTGTCACCGGGCCAGTTCCAGAAGCGCAAGCGCATCGACCGGGCCTGCGCGGCGATTTACCAGGGCAGCCACGGCTTCAAGGAACTCGCCGAGGAACTGGAGTTCTGCGACGTGTTTCATTTCTCGAAGGCCTTCAAGCAGGTGATGGGGATGACGCCGTCGGACTTCCGCAAGAAGGCGCACGGGGGGTGAAAAACGCGTCATACATTTACCGCGGACTATCGGCCGGTTGACTTGGAATCCGGCGGTCGCACCGTGAAAGGCATGAACCCCAAGTCGCGCAAAGTCGAAGAACCGGCCGCGCCTTATGTCACCCAGCGGTCGGCGAAAAAAGTGATTGGAAGGAAATTGGCCAAACCTGGCGTAAGTACGCCGGGTGACGCAGCCTTTGAGCGAGTCGCTGGTAAGATCTTCTCCGAGCGGAAAGAGTTGCTGCGCAAGTTAGCCCAGTGAAGGAGCCAATATTCATCTCCCGTGAGCGGGTGGATGTACTGCACCGCCGTTCACTCGAGGAGCACGGTGGGCAGGATGGCATCCGAAACGAACATGGTTCGGAATCCGCCCTCGCCCAGCCGATGAACATGTTCCACTACGGTCATGGCGACTTGTTTGATCTGTCTGCGGCGTATGCCTATCACATCGCAGAGAACCAGCCTTTCGTTGACGGCAACAAGCGCACTGCCATCACCACGACGCTCGTGTTCCTCGAACTGAACGGAATTTCAACTTCTGTCATTACCAACGACCAACTCTACGATATGATGATCGGCATCGCCGCGAAGCGGCTCGACAAGGCGGGGCTGGCGACGGTGTTGCGGACGCAGTTGGGTTGAGGGCCGGTGGGTTTGTTGGTAGGGCGGGGTTGCCGACGTATCCTCCGTAGCCTTGGCGAAGGAGGATCCCCGCCTGGGGGCGCGACCGTCCTCGGTCGCAATCATCCGCAATCCTTTCGATCTGGAGAACGAGAAAGATTGGTCTCTAGATTGGTGAAGAAAGGGCGGGGATTGGACCTGTCCTCCGAAGGTCCGGCGAAGGAGGAATCCCCGCCCTGCAACCGACCCAGGTCCTGCCTGACCTCAGTCGAACTGCGGCCAGCTCGAGCCTGGGACAGGGCGCCAGAGAATGTCGCGATCAATGCGCGGCTTTTTGTGCCGGTATTGCTTCATCAGGCGGATTTTCTCGCGGAGCAGGTCCGGGAGATCCTCGCCGTAGATGAAGGTGTTGTTGCCCACGTTGGAGAGCGCCATGACCTCGGTGCGACCGCCTTCCAGCAGGGCGATGAGGTCCTGCGTATTGGCAAGCTCCTGATCAATGGCGGCCTGAAGGAGTTTCTCGTGGTGCTTTTTCTCCGTGGCGCTCTTCGCCTCGAGGTAACCGTAGACGTGTGAAACCCACGCAGTGACCATGCGGAGTGAACCGCACCAGATGCGGAAGGCGCGGGCGCGGTCGAGCAGGTCGTTGAACACGGCCTGTACGGCCGGCTCGGTGGCGGTCTGCACCGACAGTTTTTCCAGGCGGGCAAGGAGCTTGGTCAGGCGCGGGAAGACGTTGCGGTCGAAGTAACCGGTGGCCTTGGTCCCCTGCTCGCGCGTGACGAGATCGAAGAGCACGTCCTTGCCGAGATCGTTCAGGCCGGGGTTGTTGTGCTGGAAGCAGCCGAAGCGCTCGTAGTAGGCGCGGTCCCTGACCGGGATCGCCTCGATGTCGGGCACGTAGGGCCGGTCAAAGGTGCGCTGCCAGGTGAAGCCGAAGCCGCTGAACAGCATGACGGGCGGCTGCCAGCTGAGTGCTTCCTCAAAAGCGTCCCAGCAGGCGACCAGCGACGCAGCGTGTTTTTCACCGACGAAGCGGCGCGCGGTCTGGAGCAGGATTTCGTCAACGGAAAGCTGCGGGGTGAACTGCACGGCGCGGATGATGGCCGGATTGGGCCAGAAGGGCGTCTGCGGCGTGTTGCCCAGTCCGCCCAATGCACCGATGCGCTTAAGCCCGAGGTCGCGCATGGAGATGAGCTTCTCGTGCAGCCGGCGCGCATAGGGAATGCCGAGGAGCGGTTCGAAGCTCGACGTGCTGCCGGCGGCGTAGTTCAGGATCGGATCGGTCTTGTGGGCGAGGGATTCCTTGAGGATCTGGCGCTCGGATTCGTCGATCTTCGACTGGAATGGGCTGCCCGCGACGCCCTTGATGTCGGCATAACGCGGGTGGTAGTACGGCATGTCGTAGCCGCGCACGAGGAGCGAAGGCGCCTCCCACGTGATGTGGCCGCCCATGCCGGCCTTGATGTGGTCCTGCTCCAGCTTGAACGGCTCGATGCGCAGGATCACGTCGAAGTCGGGGTTCAGCTCGGCGGCCGACGACTGGAGGTTGTGCAGGTAGCGCACGATGCTTTCCCCGGCGGCCTGGGCGATCTTCTCGTGGTTGCGCCACTCGCGGATCATGTAGGGTCCGCCGTTGCGGCCGACGTAGAGCGAGCCGGTGTGCTCGAAGCCGGCGCCGCTGTCGTTGGTCCACACGCTCATGTAGCTGAGCTCGGGTGCGGCCTTGAGGAGTCCCTGGATGGCGGCGCGGTAGTGTTGCTTGGTGACGGGGTGATCCTGCGCCAGGCAATAGCGCGGGAGACGCGAACGGAAGGGGTGGTCCACCCGGGCGCCGCGCAGCGTGGGATTGCGCTGGTACAACCGCTCCGGCATCGAGCGCGGCTCGAACATGCACAGGCCGGGCT
>JBIJDP010000077.1:0-7789 GCA_044344065.1 Opitutaceae bacterium | reverse complement strand
GCTATGAGGATATTTATCCGCAGCTTGCGCGCTCCAGTGCATTGGCCGGGGCGGAAGTCCTGACGGTGATGACGAACAACGGCTGGTTCGGCGAGGGTTGGGCGGCCTACCAGCACGCGGCGCACTCCGCGCTCCGGGCGGTTGAGACGCGCCGTCCGGTCATCCGGGTCGGCAATGGCGGCTGGAGCGGCTGGTTCGACGAGTTTGGCAATGTCCGGACAGTCCTCACCAACAGCGAGGGTAGTGTCTATTTCCGCGGTGCCCGCAGCGTCGTGGTCAGCCGCGATGCCCGTTGGGCGGGCCGCAACAGCTACTACACCGAGCACGGCGACTGGTTTGTTGCCCTGTGTGCGGGATTCGTGGTGCTCGGTTTCGCCGCCCTCCGGGCCGGCAAACCGGCCGTGCCTCAGCCGGTGGCGCCGGAGAGTTGATTGTTGGTGTGTAGCTACGAGCGTGAGCGAGTGGAGTTTTCGATCCTGTATTGAGCGCTGATGGGATTTCACCAACCGGTGAAATCTTGTTTGTGCGGCGCCGGCTCATCGCCTCTGCGGTGGGTTTGGGGCCCGCTAATTGCGGGCTGTTGTGGGGCGGAGTCTCCTCCTTCGCCGAGCCTATGGAGGACAGGTCCGAACCCCGCCTTCTAGCAAAGGCTAGAATCCAATCGTTCTCTTTCTCGTAATCTTTCTCTTTCTCGGTTCGGACAGTGCGCGTCGAGAACGAGAAAGATTACGAGAAAGAGTACGACGAAATTCAGCGTGGGATTCCAACGGCGGGGCGAGGAAGCCCCGCCCGCCAAATCTTCCGGTAGGATGCCTTGGTCCTGAAAAGGCTCGCGGGCCATTTGGCGCACCGCTCTATTGCCGCCGCATGAATCGCCGGGAATTCGTGAAAGTGGGCGGACTCCTCGCCACCGCCGCCGGGCTGCCGCCGCTGCGCTTTTCAGCCGCCGCGCCCGCGTCGGATTTGGATTTGCTCGATCCCGTGGATCTGCTCGACCGCATCCGCCTTGGGCAGGGTGCACTCCTTGGCTGTCTCGACCCCAGTCGCGGCCACCTGCCGTATTGGAACTGCGATTTTGCCGGCGGCGACCTGACCACGTTCAAGCACGCGCCCTATGACGGCGAGGCGGTTTGGGACCGCCTGCACAACTCGGGCCGCGCGCTGCATGGATTGACCTTGGCTGAGGCCGTGACGGGTGAAAAAGCTGATCCGGTCATCATCGCGGCACTCAGCGGTTTCCTGTTCGGTCTGTTCGGGACGGGCGACGGCCTGCCCAGCGATGCCGGTGGTCCGACCGGCAAGCGCGTATGCAGCCTGCACAACCTGCGCGAAGGACTCAACGGCCTGACCGCCCTGTTGAAGCGCGGCGACGACCGGGCCGCCGCCCCCGCGCGTCAGTTGGTGCGCACATTGCGCAGCAGCCTTGATGAGGATGGACGCCTGCATGTGGACCGACTACCGTCCTATGTGGGCGCCTACACCCAGCCGCCGCACATGGAGGGCCGCACCGTTGATGCCCTGGTGCGCTATTGCCGTGTGAGCGGCGACGTCGTCGCCCTGGAGACCGCCCGACTTATTGCGGACTTTGCCTTGAATCATTGTTTCACGGAGAGTGGCGATCTGACCGAACTGGCCGGCACGCATGGGCATTCCATCAACGTCCTCGTGACCGGCATGATCGACCTGGCGATCGAGACCCGCGATGCTGCCTTGCTCGCGCGTGCCCGCCGCACGTTCGATGTCGGGCTCACGCGATTCAACAGCAGCTTCGGCTGGTCGCAGGAAGGCCTGCATCGCAACGTGCTGCGCGGCGAGGCCAACAATACCGGCGACCTGCTCCGCGGGGCGCTCCTGCTTGGGCAGGCAGGATGGCCCGAATATTACGGCCGCGCCGAGCGCATTCTGCGCGGACACCTGCTGCCGTCGCAGTTGTGCCGCGTCGAGGGCTTCTCAAACAACGCCTCGGCCCCCGAGGATCGCCTGCGCAGCCTCGCCTCCCGCGTGCGCGGCGGCTTCGGCATCCCGACGCCCAACGATCTCCAGGTTGAGCCTACCGCACCCCTGTGCGTCTACGACATCACGTCCGGGGCCGTGGATGCGCTGTGCGAAACCTGGCGCGCCGCGTTGCACCTCGGAGCGGGAGAGGTCCGCGTGAATTTGCTGTTCGGCGCCGAGCGCGACGGTGTTTCCATCCGCAGCGAGCTTTCCCGCGAGGGTCGGGTCGTGGTGGCCGACCGTGCCGGCCGCGACCTGCAAGTGCGCCTCCCGGCCTGGGTGCCGGCGTCCGCGGTCAGGGTACAGGTCAACGGTGCGGCTGCTGCACCGCGGCTGGCGGATTCCTGCCTGCACATTGCCGGCACCGGTGCCGCGCAATCGGTGACCGTGCAATTCCCGCTCCGCGAGGAACGCACCGTCGAGACCATGGCCGGCCAGACTTTCACGATCGACTGGCGTGGCGACCAGATCGTCGCCATGTCGCCGCCGGCGGTGCCAAATTCAGCGGGTGCGCCGATCCCGCCCGTGGGCATCCCAATGTTCCCACGCTGCCGGTAGTCTCGTGGCGGGATGCATTTTATCCACGGATCACACGGACTTCACGGATCAATTCATGGGCCACAGCAGGCTCCAGAATCTCAAAATGTGCAGATCAGAATTTCCGATTCTGAGTTTCTTGAGCTTCTTGTGGCCATCCTGCAATCCGAAGCATCCGTGAAACCCGTGTGATCCGTGGTTAAAAAGTCCGCAGCTTCCGGGTTTTCGCGGCCGCTGGTTTTTCTGTCACTCGCGTCACATGGTGCCGCTTCAATTGCAGCTTGGCTTTCGGCCGCGACCGTGGGCGTGCCTCGCCCTCATGCAGGGCGGGCAGCCAGGGGGAGCCGAGTCTCAGGCAGGCGTCGCACATGCCGCCACGCTCGGCACGTGCCGGACGGTCCGCAAGCCCGCAGGTGAATGTTCGCATCTTTGGGACTGACTTCCCCCGCCGCGCTGCGCCATAAAGACCGAGCCATGACTCCCAAAACCCTCCGCCGCGCCGTCGAGGCGCTCGACTCTTTCAATGTCGAAACCCCGAGCTGGGGTTTCGCCGATACCGGCACGCGTTTCGGCAAGTTCTTCCAGGACGCCGCCGCGATTGACATGAACGACAAGCTGGCCGACGCCGGCCAGGTGCACGCCCTCACCGGCTGCTGCCCGACCGTCGCCGTGCACGTGCTGTGGGATTTCGTGAAGGGCGAGGATCCCGCCAAGGTCGGCCGCCTCGCGCGCAAGCACGGGGTGAAGATCGGCGCCATCAACCCCAACCTTTTCCAGGACCAGGAATACAAGTGGGGCTCCTTCGGTCACAACGACCCCGCCGTCCGCCGCCGCGCGCTCAAGCACTGTTACGACTCCGTCGACATCATGAAGGCCACGGGCAGCGAATACCTTTCGCTCTGGTTCGCCGACGGCACCAATTATCCCGGCCAGAACAGCATCCGCGAGCGCAAGGGCTACTTCGAGTCCTGCCTCAAGTCCCTGCACCACCGCCTGAAGCCCGGCCAGACCATGCTGGTCGAGTACAAGCCCTTCGAACCCGCGTTCTACGCCACCGACATCGCCGACTGGGGCATGGCCCTGCTGTATGCCCAGAAGGCCGGACCGCGCGCCAAGGTGCTGGTCGACACCGGCCACCACTACAACGCCACCAACATCGAACAGATCGTCGCCTGGCTGCTGGATGAGGACATGCTCGGCGGTTTCCATTTCAACGACCGCAAGTACGCCGACGACGACCTCACCCTTGGTTCCATCGACCCGTACCAGATTTTCCGCATCTTCCATGAGATCCACACCTTCGCGGCCGACCGCGGCAAGATGCCCAAGATCGCCTACATGGTGGACCAGTCCCACAACGAGAAGGCCAAGGTCGAGGCGATGATCCAGACCGTCGTCATGGCGCAGGAACTCTACGCCAAGGCTGCGATCGTGGACCACGACGCCCTCCGCAAGGCGCAGGCGAAGAACAACGTCATCGACGCCGAACTCCTCCTCAAGAAGGCGTTCTTCACCGACGTGACCCCGGCGCTGGCCAAGTGGCGCAAGGTGAACAAGCTCCCCGCCGACCCGCTCGCCGAGCACCGCCGCCAGGGCTACGAGAAGAAGGCCGCCGCCGACCGCAGTGCCCGCCGCAAGACCATGGGCATCACCCGCGGCGGCAGCTTCGCGTAAGGTCCCGTTCCCGGCGGTCTTCCCAATCGCCGGGGCAGAACCCCATCCGTCCGGGCTTCCGGATTATCCTCCAAATGGCCGGGCGGGAATGAACCAGCATGCGCGGACTATTTCGCTATCAAGCCGTAGAAGGGGGTTGCGCCATCGTCGGCAGCAGCGAGTGCTACAACCGGGCGCTCTATGGCGGCCATGCCCATGACGGTTACACCGAACGGTTCCTGACTTTTGCAGGGGACCAGCCGGTCATCATGGGTGCGGTCAGCGACTGGCGGGTGGCCGAGAGCTGCGCGCAGGGCAAGTGCGGCACCTTCATGGCCGGACTGGCCCTCACGCCGGGACTACGGATCCCCATCTATTATTACACGGGCGACCAGGACGGCGACCGGACTTCCCAATGGTTCCATGAGGCGGAGGGCACGGTGGCCACATTCCGGCCCGGCTGGATGGAATACGAAATCCGTCCGTTTGCGCAGTGCTTCCCCCATGTGCAGGCATTCGTCCAGGTGCTGCCACTGTGTCCGGACGACGGGTTCCTCGTCCGCCTGCGCATCACCAGCGACCAGCAGTTGAACCTCGTCATGGCATTCGGCGGAATTACCGGACTGCTGGGCTCCCTCGGGAACCGCATTGTGGACCGGCGGAATTTCAGCCCGCAGGACTGCACCGGCAATGTCATTGCCCTGGGTTCTGGCCGAGCCACCGTTGCCGGCCCCGCCGGGCTGATCCAGTCCACGATGGAGATCGGGGCTTCCTTTCCGGTCAGCATGGCGCTGGCGGACGCCCGGGCGGTCGCGCTGGGCCCGGGACATTTTCTTGGCAGCGGACCGGGTGAGAACCCGTTGGTGCGCCTGCATTGTCCGCTCCGGCCGGGGCAGCCCCTCGATGGTTTCGTCGTGGTCCTGCGCAACCCCGCCGCCGGGGCGCTGGACCGTTGGCTGGCGACGCCCGACCCGGTGGCGGTGCTCCAGGCCGCATGTCGCCAAAAGCACTCCGCGATCGAGATCAGCACGCCGGATCCGTGGCTGAATCTGACCCTACCTCCCGCGGTGATTGCCCAGGATGCGTGTTGGCACGGCAGCATGTTTTATCACGGAGCCCACGAGTATCACCACCCGTTCATGGGCTGGCGCATGGTCTACGGCCCGACCGTGATCGGCTGGCACGAGCGCGTCGCGCAGTATGTCCGCACGCATGCCGCGAGCCGCGTCCCAGGGAATCCGGCGGACGCACGGCCGGTCTGGGACCGGACGGACCAGTATCACCGTTTGCAATCCGGCGGCGGTTTTGTTCCGGAGTATCCGTTGGAACGGTCCACCGGCGACCTGCAGCCCCGACGGGAAATCTTCTACAATATGCAGGAGGTGTTCGTGGATCACTTTCTGCATCACCTGGAGTGGACCCGCGACCTGACCCTGGCGCGCGAGGTCTTTGCCGTGATGGCCGGCGTGCTCGACTGGGAGGAGCAGATACTCGATCCCGACGGCGACGGGCTCTACCAGAACTGGCTGAACACCTGGATCTCCGACGCCCATTCTTACAACGGCGGCGGCTGCGCCCAGGCGAGTGCGTATAACTACCGGGCCAATGCCGTGATGGCGCACCTGGCGGAATTGCTGGGCCTGCCGGGGGCGAGGTTCAGTGAGCGGGCGGAGAAAATCCGCCGGACCTGCCAGGAAAAGCTATGGCTGGCCGATCGCGGGGTCATGGCGGAGTACATTGATACGGTCGGCAACCGGCTCGTGCACCCCTCGCCTGAGCTTGCGTCCCTCTATCACAGCATCGAAAGCGGACTCGTCGACCCGTTCCAGGCCTATCAGATGCTGCGTTTCACCCGCACTGATCTGCGGAACGAGCGGGCGACTCCGCGCGAAGGGCGGCTGGTGTGGTCATCCAATTGGTACCCGCAGAACTATTCCAGTTGCGGACTCTACGCGGCAGAGAATGCCCATCTGGCGTGGGCGTGCTTCGTCTGCGGCCAGGCGGATGAGGGTCAGGCCATACTCCGGGGTCTGACGGATGCGCATTTCATGGGCTGCACGCCCGGAACCGTCGCCCACTGTCTCAACGGCAGCGGCTTCAACGGCGGGAGTCCGGACTTCCCTGACTTTATCAGTATGTATTTGCGGCTCGTCGTGGAGGGACTGTTCGGCGTGCGCTTCAATCTGCTGCGGCAGGAGATTACCGTCGCCCCGGCCCTGCCGCTGGACTGGCCCGAATCCCGGCTGAGGATTCCCGACCTCACCCTCGAGCATGCGCGCCGCGGTCGGACGGAAACGCTGAAGGTGCAGTGCGCCACCCCGGCCACGCGGATTCTCCGCCTGCCGCTGCGCGCCTCCCGGATCGAGGCCGTCCTGCTCGACGCGAAACCATGCGCCTACCGGTTCGAGCCCGAGGTCGGCCGCTGTGTCGTCGCAGTCCGGACCGACTTGACCGGGTGCCTGGAACTGGCGGTGCACCATGGGAAGAAGCCCGTGCCTAGGCTGGAATATCCGGGCGAAATCACGGCGGGCGGACATTGGTCCGTCACGGTCAAAGGCGGAGTGATCGAGGCCTGTCAGGATCCGTCCGCGGCCCTGCGGCGGGTGCGAAGCGGACGCCGGCGCCTGAGCGGACAGGCCGTGGGCCGGCCGGGCTGGCACACCGTCTTCGTCCGCTGCCGGCAGGACGACTGGGACGGCTGGCTGGCGGCCGATTTCAACATCACGGAGCCGGTGGTTGCGCCGGGGAAATCCTGTCCGGGAAGCGACTTCGTTCCAGTGGACATCGCTCCGCTGCTGCAGGTGAAGCTCGCCGATATCCATGCGCAGGAATTCCTCGAACCGCGGCCCGAAGGTTATTCGATCATGACGCGGGCCAATGGGCGCTTCGGTTGGGACTGGAATGCCGGCGGATTTAACCGCGTGGTCGTGAACGACTCCCGGCTGCGCGGGTGCGGCGGCAGGTTTGTCACCGATTCGGGACTCGCCTTTGCGGTCGCCGCCACGGGACCCAATGCGGCCTGCGTTTCCCTCTGGAAAAATTTTCCCGAGGAGATCTCGCTGCCGCTTTCCGGCCGGGCGCGCGAGGTCGCCGTGTTTCTGATCGGGGTGACCAATCCCATGCAATCGAGGGTGGAAAATGCGCGGATCTGGGTGCGCTATGCTGATGGCGGCGAGGAAGCCGTCGCGCTGGTCAATCCGGTCAACTTTGACGACTGGCTCAACGCCGCGGTCCAGACGCGGAATGAGACCGTTTATTTCAGCGACCATAACCACGGCCTGGTCCAGCGCGTGTCGCTGGATCCGGCCCGGGACCTGCATTCGCTGTTCGTCCGGGCCGTGGCCAACGAAGTGATCGTGGGAGTGCTGGCGGTTTCAATCTGCCGATAAACAACTGCGGCAACTGTTTCCACCGGCTTCTTTGACCACGGATCACACGGCTGGCACGGATCGCATGGGAGCGCGACCAGCCTGCCCTCCGCAGGCCCGGCGAAGGAGGGTGCTCGGTCGCAATCGTGCGAAAGCATGCCGGGTTTCGAGAACGAGAACGATTAAGAGAACGGGAACGGTTGATTCCAAAGGGTTCGCCCTGGGGGCGGGGGCGG
>JBIJDP010000076.1:0-7838 GCA_044344065.1 Opitutaceae bacterium | reverse complement strand
ATTGCGGTGCAAAAACGGTTTCCGCTGTCATCGTTGCTGCTCATGCTGGTGTGGTGCCACTCCGTGATCCTGATCGTGGGCGGACACTACACCTATGCGCTGGTGCCGGCGGGTGAGTGGGCGCGGGACTGGTTCGGCTGGACCCGCAACAACTACGACAAGCTCGGGCACTTCGCGCAGGGCTTCGTACCGGCGATCCTTGCGCGCGAAATCCTGCTGCGTAATTCGCCCCTGCGCAACCGCGGCGACGGCCGACCGAGCCGGTGGACGGGGTTCCTGGCGGTTTGCGTGTGCCTGGGCTTCTCCGCATTCTACGAATTGATCGAGTGGTGGACGGCCCTCGCTTCGGGTGCCGCGGCAGAGGCCTTTCTCGGCACGCAGGGTTACATCTGGGACACCCAAAGCGACATGGCCTGGGCCCTGGGTGCCGCGATTATCTCGTTGGTGGCGCTGACGCAAGTGCACGATCGGTCCATGGCGAAGGTCGTAGGAAAGCACTAAGGCGAATTTGCAATATCCCTGATCCTGCCCGCAGCGGCAGTGGCAGGCGGCCCGCTTGCGGGCGTGATTCGGGCGCGAGCAAGCTCGCTGATCTACCGAAACCTCTTTGGCAAACGCGCACAAGGCAGCACGGCGCTGCGTGCGTGGAAGGAGCGGAGAGAATTGTTACACCTGCGCCAGGGCCTGATCCAAATCCCAGATCAAATCGTCGGCGTGCTCGATGCCGATGGACAGGCGGATCAGGTCGTCGGTGATTTCTCCGAGGAGCTTGTCCTCGGGAGTGAGCCCGGAGTGGGTCATGGAGGCGGGGTGCTGCGCCAAGGATTCCGTGGAGCCAAGCGACACGGCCAGCCGGACGAGTTTCAGATGGTCGAGCAAGGCAAAGGCTTCTTTTTCTCCTCCATTGATGTAGAACGAAATCAACGAGCCGGGTCCGCTCTGCTGCTTTTGATAGATGGCAAACTCCGGGTCGGCCGGGGTGAGGAGTCCGAGATAGCAGACCTTCCTGACCTTGGGATGCGCGGCGAGAAAGGCGGCAACGCGAATGGCGTTGGCCTGCTGCTGCTCCGCCCGGATCTTGAGCGTTTCCAGCGACCGGGTCAGCAGCCAGGCGGTATACGGGTTGGGCATGCCGCCGAGCATGGCACGATGCTGGGCAATGGCATTGAGCAGGGCGGGATCGTTGGCGAGCGCCACGCCGCCGACGACATCGGAGTGGCCGCCGATGAACTTCGTGGCGGAATAGAGCACGATGTCGGCGCCGACGCGGGCCGGATGGGCGAAGACCGGGCCGGCCATGGTGTTGTCCACCATGATGAGGATGCGGCCGGCACTGCCCGCCGGGGGCGTGGGCTCATGGCGCAGGGCGAGCGCCTTCATCGCGCCGATATCGGTGAGGCGGTTGTTGGGATTGGCCGGACTTTCGATGAAGATGGAGCGGGTCTTGGGCGTGATGAAGCGTTCAGCCTGCGCCGGTGCGTCAATGCCGGCGCGGATGAAGTGCGCGGTGATGCCGAATTCCCTGAGGAAGTGATGAATCAGGCCATCCGTGCCGCCATAGACGGGCGCGCACACGATCATCTCGTCGCCCGGACGGTGGGTGGCGAGGAGGGTGGTGGCGATCGCGGCCATGCCGCTGGCGAAACTGTACGCATCCTTCATGCCTTCCCAGAGCGCCAGGCGATCCTCGAGGATTTCGAGGTTGGGATTATTGATGCGCGAGTAGATGAGGCCCATGTCGTGCTTGGCCCGGGGTTTCCCTTCGCCATGGGCCCAGGCGAAGAATTGCTTGCCCTCGGCGGCCGTATGAAAGGCGAACGTCGATGTAAGGAACACAGGGGGCTTGATGGCGCCCTCGCTGAGGAACGGATCAAAGCCGTAACTGAGGGCCAGGGTTTCGGGGTGCAGGCGGGCGGATTCGGATTCAGTCAGCTTGGACATGATGGGGGTACTCCTTGTTTATCAGCACCCTATCACCTTTATGACATAAGTCCGGCCGGAAGCGGCGTTAGAGCAGAGTATTAAGCGCAGCTATCCGGGATCATTGCTTCCGCAAATTATGCACGGCCAGACCCAGGTAATTTTTACCGCGGATAGCACGGAGGGCACGGGTATTTCCAAGCCGCGGAATTTTAGCTGCAAATAGGCACAAGAATCCTGACGCGAATGTGCCCCACGAGGCGCCAATAGGCGCGCGGCAATGCTGCTAGGCAGGACTGACCTTGTGCCTCTTTGCGGCCATTACTTTGATTTCTCATCCGTGATATCCGTGTGATCCGTGGTAAAATTCTACGACTTATTCTTCCACGACCCACTTGGGTTTACGTTTTTCGCGGAACGCGGAGACGCCTTCCCTCATTTCGGCGGAGTCGCGCATGGCGTGATGCACTTGCATCGCTCTCGTGAAATCTTCGGTGAGAGGTGACGGCCACGTAGCGGCGAGGAGTTTTTTGGTCTGTACCACGGCCTCCGGGCCGCCGAGCATCACCTCGGTGGCGGTGCGAAGGGCGGTTTGCATGACGAGTTCGGTGCCGATGGCGGCGCTGACGAGTCCCATCTCGGCGGCTTCCGTACCGGAAACGGACTCGCCGGTGAGGAGGAGCCGGCGGGCATCGCGCTCGCGCAACTGGCGGCGGAGGAAGGTCAGTACAAGTGCGGCGACGAGTCCGCGGCGGGGCTCGGGGTAGCCGAGGCGGGCCGAACCTTCGGCGTAGGCAAAGTCGCAGGCCGACATGAGGCCGGCGCCCCCGGCGAGGGCGGCCCCCTGCACGACAGCGATGGTGATGAGCCGGCTCTCGAATACGCGGCGCAGCATGGTGGCGATCAATTCGCCGGACTTGCTGGCAACAGCCGGGTCACCGGCCTCGGCAAGGTCCATCCCCGCGCAGAACACGGGACCGGCCCCGGTGAGGATCAGCACGCGGAGCCCGGCATCGGCCTCGGCAGCGTCCAGGGCGGAGAGGAAGGCCTCGAGCAGGGCGACGGAAAGTGCGTTGCGCTTTTCCGGGCGGTTTAGGGTGAGTTGGATGACGCCGGGCTTGAGCCGTTCCGAAAGAATCAGAGGGGTGGTCATGGGGTGGGGTGAGGCTTGGTGTGCAACTCGGGTGGAAGCGAAACGGGCATGGCGAGCAGCGCCTGTCCGAGGGTCTTGCCTTGCGCATCAATGCGCAGAGAGCAACTGCCGCCGCCGGCGAGTATGCCCGGGAGCACAAAATTGAGCGCCTCGAGATTCGGCACCTCGTATCGGCGCACGGGGCCGACGCCGAGGGGGCGGAAATAAGCCTCCACCTTGGCGGCCGTAAGATGGGTTTGGAGCCAGGCGTAGGCCGCGGGGGAGCGGGCAAACACCGCCACGTTGGCAGAGGAACCCTTGTCGCCGCTGCGGGCGAAGGCGATGGTGTGCAGCGTGGTCATACGATATTCCACCGGGGTCGGGCTGCAGCCCGGGGGACAAGGCAGGGCCAGTAGCCAAAGACAGGCAGGACCTTGGGGCGGCCGGTCGCATAGCCGGTGACGCCCTGGGGTCCGCTGGTGACCAGCGGTGCCACGGCGCGGGCGAACCGCCGCACAGGCTCCTCGGTGTCGGCGGCGACACTGATACGCAGCACGGTCTCAATGAGCTCGGACTCGGGCATGTGCTGCCCGAGCCCGCCGGCGCTGGCCCCGGTGCCGAGGCACTCGACCAGGGTTTCCCGGTAGATGCAGCCGGCCTCGTGCAGACGTTGCAGGACGCCTTGGCCGGCGCGGCGGGCTTTCGCGACGGCCTGGGCACCGTAGATCGTGAGCATGCCGTGGGCCTTGAAGCCGTGACGGTAGGTCGCACTGACCTTGTAGCTTTCGGGGGGCGGACGACCGGCGGCGCCGGTGACGCGCACGCGATCCTCGCCGTCCGGTGAGAGGTGAAGGCCAAGGAAGGAAACCGTGACATCGGGCGACAGGTAAGCGCCGGGGTCGCCAATCTCATAGAGCAGTTGCTCCTTCACGGTTTGGACCGTGACGGCTCCGCCAGTGCCGGCGGGCTTGGTCAGGACGAAGGACCCGTCCGCCGCGAGTTCCGCGACGGGGAATCCAATGTCATGAGTGCGGGCGAGTTCGAGCCAGTCGGTGGAAAATCCGCCGCAGGACTGGGTGCCGCACTCCAGGAGATGCCCGGCCACGGTTGCGCCGGCCAGGCGGTCATAGTCCCCGGCCCCCCAGCCGAAATGCGCCCGGGCCGGGGCCACGGTGAGCGAGGGATCGGCCACGCGGCCGGTGATGACGATGTGAGCGCCCGCCTGCAGGGCGGCGACGATGGGGGCGGATTCGAGGTAGGCGTTGGCCGTCACGAGCCGCGGCAGCACGGTTTCGAGGGATGCGTCGGTTTCCAGATTCCGGCAATCCGTCGGGTGCGCCCGCACCCAGTCCAGCACGTCGTCGCCGGTCACAACGGCGACTTTCATCTCCGGGAGGCCCGCCCGGGCGAGCACGGCGCGCACGGCCGTGCCGCAGGCAAGCGGATCGAGGCCGCCGGCATTGGTCACGATCTTAGTCCCGCCGCCGCGATGCCAGAAACCGGTCAGAGAAGACACAACTTCGAGAAAGTCCCGCGCGAAACCGGCCGCAGGATCCTTGGCCCGGGCGATGGCCATGATCGAGAGCGAGACCTCGGCGAGGTAGTCGAGGGTGAGGCAGTCCAGATCCGGCTGCGCGGCCACGAGCCGGGCCGCGGCGTCGGGCTGGTCGCCCCAGAAGCCGGAGGCGTTGGCGATCTTGAGTGGACGGGTCATGGCTTCAGACTTGGATCACGCCCGTGTGGAACCCGGCCTTCGGTCCGGGCCGGTGGGCGAGGGCCAGAGTTTGCAGGAGTATGCGGCGCGTATCCAGGGGCGAAATGATCGCATCCACCCAGCCGCGGGCGGCGCCGTAGCGGATGTCGGCCTGCGCGACGTAGTTTTCCTTCACCTGCTGGCGCAGGCGGTCGAGTTCCTCCTGCGGGCGGTCCTTGGCCGCCTTGGCGAGGATGCCGTAAACCACATCGCTGGCCTGCGCGGCGCCCATGACGGCGTATTTGGAGTGGGGCCAGGCGAAGATGAAGCGCGGGTCGAAGGCCTTGCCGCACATCGCATAGTTGCCGGCACCGTAGGAGCCGCCGGTGATCACGGTGAGCTTGGGCACGGTGGTGTTGCTCAGGGCGTTCACCAGCTTGGCACCCGAGCGGATGATGCCGCTCTGCTCTGCGTCCTTGCCGACCATGAAACCGGAAACGTCCTGCAAAAACACGAGCGGCACGCGGGTCTGGTTGCAATCCATGATGAACCGCGCGGCCTTGTCGGCGGCATCCGCGTAAATCACCCCCGGCATCTGCAGGCCGGATTTTTGTGACTGCACGCGCTTACGCTGGTTGGCCACGATGCCGACCGGGCGGCCGCCGAGGCGGGCAAAGGTGGTTATGATCGTCTGTCCGTACTCGGCCTTGGTTTCGTCGAGCGAGCCGGCGTCCACCAGGCAGCGGAGGAGATCGCGCACATCGTATTCGCGCCGGCCGTCGGGCGGCACCAGATCGAGGATCTTCTCCGCGGGCCACTCCGGCTCCGCACCGGCGGGCAGGACTGCCGACGCCGGGGCCGGCAGCAGGGCCACGAGGCTGCGCAGGCGCGCAAGGCAGGCGGGGTCGTCCTTCTCGCGGAAGTCCACCGTGCCGGAAATCCCGGCGTGCATCGCCGCGCCGCCGAGCGACTCCTGGTCGGTCACCTGGCCGATGGCGGCTTTTACGAGTGCGGGCCCGGCGAGGTAGAGACCGCTGCCCTCGGTCATGAGGATCTGGTCGCAGAGCACGGGCAGGTAGGCCCCGCCGGCGACGCAGTTGCCCATGATGGCGGCGTATTGCGGGATGCCGGCGGCGGAGATCACGGCGTTGTGGCGGAAGATGCGGCCGAAGTCGTCCTCGTCGGGGAAGATCTCGTCCTGCATCGGCAGGAAGACACCGGCGGAGTCAACGAGGTAGACCAATGGAAGGTTGCACTCGAAGGCGATGCGTTGGGCGCGCAGGACCTTCTTGCAGGTCATCGGGACAAAGGCGCCGGCCTTCACGGTGGCGTCGTTGGCGACGATCATGCAGGGGCGGCCGGAAATCGTGGCGATGCCGGTGACGACGCCGGCGCCGGGAAACGCGCCCCACTCGCGGTACATGCCGTGGGCGGCCCAGAGCCCGAGTTCGAGGAAGCCGGCGGCGCGGTCGTCGGCAAGGGCGGCGATGCGCTCGCGGACGAAGAGGCGGCCGAGCTTGTGTTGACGGGCCTGACCGTCGGCGCCGCCACCTTCGCGGAGGGTCGCTTCCTCTTGGGCGTGGGCCAGGCAGGATTCGTGCAGTGTCGGGGTGGGCGGCACAGAAGTAGGGTGGGGTGGGGTGAACTGAACCTGCGGGAGGATTCGGGAAAATACGCGGACGGGCAAACTGCAATCTGCCGCGGAACGTACGCCAAACAGAGTATTGTGGGCTTTCGCGGGCTCGGGCCACACACGCGGACTGGTCCTGAAGCCGGGAATTGCTTTGGTGGTGGCATCGCCCGGTACCCCCCGGGCTCAACCCACCCCATGATTACTGTCACGCCCAGCCTGCCCACGCCCTGGCTCGAACACCTCACTCCCGCCGAGTTGGAATTTCTCCAGCTAGTCGCGGCCTTTGCCGAAAAGGAGGTCGCTCCCCATGCCTCCGCCTGGGAGGAGGCCGAGGCCATCCCGCGCGAGGCCTTCACCAAGGCGGGCGCGATCGGCCTCCTCGGCATGACGGCCCCGCGCACGCATGGCGGCCGCGAATTCAGCTATGTCGCGGCGGCGCTGGCGGTGCGCGAACTGGCGAGGTACCAGGCGGCGTTTGCGATTGATGTCGCCGCGCACAACGCCCTGGGCGTCGGTCATCCGCTCGCGGCGGGCAATGCCGCGCAGCACAAGCTCCTGTTTCCCAGGCTCGCGGACGGCACGTGGCTGGCGGCCTGGGCGCTGACCGAACCCGAGGCGGGCAGCGACAGTGGCGGCGTGCAGACGATTGCCACCGAAGTTGAACCGGGGCGCTGGGAACTCACCGGCCACAAGCGCTACATCACCATGGGGCACTGGGCGGAGTATCTGATAGTGATGGCCGTGTCGGGCCAGACGCCGGAGGGCCGCAAGGAGATCAGCGCCTTCCTCGTGCGCCAGGCCGACATCCAGCTAATGCGTAAGGTGCCGACGTGCGGTTTGCGGGCGTCGGACACCGCCGAGTTCCGGCTCGAGCGGGCGCCGGGAGATCTGCTGGGTGCCCGCGGCAGCGGCCAGGCCTCGGCGCTCGCGTGCCTGGACAAGGGACGCATCGGCGTCGCGTCGGTTTCGCTCGGCCTCGCCCGGGCCGCGCTGGATGCGGCGCTGCAGCATGCCATTACCCGCAGGCAGTTCGGCAAGAAACTCGCGGATTTCCAGGCGCTGCAGTTCATGATCGCCGACTGCGAAGTGGAACTGCGGGCGGCCGAGGCGCTCGTGCTGCAGGCGGCCGTCCTCGCGAAGCGCGGGGCGCGTCACACCCTGGAATCGTCCGTCGCCAAACTATACTCCTCCGAGGCCGCGTCCAGAATCTGCAACCGCGTGCTCCAGATTCACGGCGGCTACGGCTACACCCGCGACATCCCGGTTGAGCGCTTCTGGCGCGATGCCCGGCTCTGCGAGATCGGCGAGGGCTCCTCGGAAGTGCAGCGCATCATCATCAGCCGCACGCTGCTCAAGGCCACCGAGGCGGCGTCGGGCAAGAAGTAGGGCAACGCCAACCCCGCGATTGCACGGTTTGCGTACTGTAGGGGCGGCTTTATGCCGCGATGTGGCGCTCTCGG
>JBIJDP010000157.1:0-5969 GCA_044344065.1 Opitutaceae bacterium | reverse complement strand
TTGACGGGCTGGCTCAGCGGCAGCGGGTCGAGCGTCCTTTGTGTCGTCCGGCATGAGCAGGCGGAGACCGTGCTTGGGGCGATGAAGGCGTCGTTCCATCACGCCAAGCTGGCCTGTGAGGGACGGATCATGCTGGCGGACAATACCGGCCTGACCTTGGCCTAGGCTGCAATGCTGCACGTCGTCCTGTTTCAGCCGCAGATCGCGCCGAACACAGGCAACATCGGCCGCATGTGCGCCCTGACGCGCTGCCGTCTGCACCTCATCCATCCACTCGGTTTTGAGATCAACGACCGCAACCTGCGGCGGGCCGGGATGGACTACTGGCGTTCACTTGATGTGCATGAGCACGCCGACTGGACGGCCTTCAAGGCGAGTGGGCACGCCCCGCAGCGGTTGTGGCTTTTCACGACCAAGACCGGGCGTTCGTTTTGGGACGTGAGGTTTGCGGATGGCGACGGACTCGTGTTCGGCAATGAGGGCTCCGGTGCGCCGGCCTGGCTGCACGAAGAACTCGGTGAGGCGCGCCGCGTGACCATCCCGCATGCGAATCCCGACCTGCGTTCACTGAACCTCAGCACCGCCGCCGGCGTGGCGACCTACGAGGCCCTGCGGCAAACCCGATTGCTGGAAATCAAGTAGGCAGGTCTGTGACCTGCCATCGTACGCCGCACCTCTGTAATCGTAGCGCGGTGCTTTAGCCCGCGCTCGGTTCGCTTCACTGGGATCAAACTTTCCCGAACCAGTGCCGGCTGAAGACCGGCCCTACTCAATTTCTCCGATCCTGACGCAGGCCACTTCGCGGTCGCCGACCTGCGTGAGCGGCGGCACGGCGGCGCGGCATTTTTCCTGCGCGCACGGGCAGCGCGGATGGAAGGCGCAGCCGGCCGGCGGGTTGAGGGGCGACGGCGGATCGCCGGCGAGGACGATGCGCTGGCGCGACCGCTCGACATCGGGATTGGGCGTCGGAATCGCGCTGACCAAGGCGCGGGTGTAGGGATGCTTCGGCCGTTCGATGACTTCCACGGCCGGGCCGAGTTCGACAACCTTGCCGAGGTACATCACGGCGACGCGGTCGGAGATGTGCTTCACCACCGAGAGGTCGTGGGCGATGAACACGAGTGAGAGGTGCATCCGGCGCGTGAGCTGCGAAAGCAGGTTCAGGATCTGCGCCTGGATCGAGACATCAAGGGCCGAGACGGGTTCGTCGGCGATGATGACCTTGGGGTTCAGCGCGAGGGCGCGGGCGATGGCGATGCGCTGGCGCTGGCCGCCGGAAAACTCGTGCGGATATTTCCGCATGGTGCGCGGGGCGAGTCCGACCAGGGTCATGAGTTCGGCCACGCGGGCTGTGATTTCCCTGGGCGGACACACGCGGTGGACCAGCAGGGGCTCGGCGATGGCGGCGTGGGCGGTGAGGCGCGGATTGAGGGAGGCGAAGGGGTCCTGGAACACCATCTGCAGGTCGCGGCGGATGGAACGGATTTCCCCGGTGGTGCCGGCGGTCAGGTTGCGGCCCTCGAGGATCACCGCACCGCTTGTGACCGGCAGCAGCTGCATGATGGTGCGGGCGAGCGTGGATTTGCCGCAACCGGACTCGCCGACGAGGCCGAGGACTTCGCCCGGCTGGAGGGCCAGCGTGACGCCGTCGACCGCCTTGACGATCCCGGTTTGGCGCTTGAACAGAAAGCCCTCGTGGACGGGAAAGTGCGTCCGGACATCCTTGAGTTCGAGAATCGGATCAGGCATCGGCGGGAAGGCTCAGATTTCACCGGCCTGCACGCGCAGGCAGGCCTGGTCATGACCGGATTTCAGCGGCATCAGCCGGGGGTTTTCCCGCTGGCAAAGCTCCGTGGCGTGCTCGCAGCGGGCAGCAAAGGCGCAGCCGGGCAGGGGCTTGGAAAGGTCGGGAGGCAGCCCGGGAATCGTGTAGAGTTCGCCGCCCTTGGGCTGCATGGAGGGAATCGAGCGCTGCAGGGCGCGGGTATACGGATGCCGGGGCTCGTAAAACAGGCTGCGGGTGTCCGCGGTCTCGACGATGCGGCCGGCGTACATGACCTGGACCTGGTCGCAGAGTCCCGAGATCACGCCGAGATCGTGAGTGATGAAGATCACGGCCATGCCGAACTCCTGCTGGAGCTTCTTGATGAGTTCGAGGATCTGGGCCTGGACGGTGACGTCCAGCGCGGTGGTGGGTTCGTCGGCGATGAGCAGCTCGGGTTTGGTGATCAGCGCCATGGCGATCATCACGCGCTGACGCATGCCGCCGGAAAACTCATGCGGATAGGAATGCATGCGCTTGGCCGCATCATTGATGCCCACGGCGTTCAACGCCTCGAGGGCTCGGTCCAGGGCGTCGCGCTTCGTGATCTGCTCGTGGATGAGTAGGGGCTCGATGATCTGCTCGGACACCTTCAGGTAGGGATTCAGCGAGGTCATCGGATCCTGGAAGATCATGGCGATTCGTTTTCCCCGGACGGCGCGGGCCTCCTTGGGCGAGCAGTGCAGCAGATCAATGCCGTCAAACATCGCGGTGCCGCTCTCAATCCGGCCGGGCGGCTGGGGCACGAGTCCCATCAGCGAGTAGCAGGTCACGGACTTGCCCGAACCGGATTCGCCGACGATGCCGAGGGTCTGCCCCCGGTCCACCGAGAAACTCACCCCGTCCACGGCCCGGTAGACGCCGTTGCGCGTGTGAAAATAGGTGCGAAGATCCTGGACGGAGAGCAACGGCATGCGGTTGACGCTGTAGGAGGTAAGCGGCGCCGCAAACGGGCAACGTTAATATTTACTGTAGGCCAGCCCGCTTGCGGGCGCGGATTGGCGCGCGCAAGCGCGCTGTCCTGCGAAGCAGGCATTTGTGCGGCCAAAACAAAAGACCGTGCGGAGGCCTGCCCTGCCTCTGGCCTTCACCTGCACGCAATCATGCGAGACTTTGCAGTTCGGGGGCCTGCTCGCGCACGGCAGCTAGGACCCGGGTCGGGGTGAGGTCGGCGAGCGAGCCGCCGCCGGTTTCCGGGCAGCCCGGCGGCTGGAGGATATGCACGGGCGCGTTGAATACCGGCCGCGTGCGGACGGGATTGGTCGGACCGAACAGGGCAATCAGCGGCACGCCAAGGGCGTTGGCGAGATGCATGCCGCCCGTGTCGTTGGTGATGAGCAGGCGGCAGGCCGCGAGGCGCGCGGCATAGTCGACGAGATTGGTGCGACCGGCGAGATTCTCGACCCGGGAGCCGAAGCCCTCGGCAATCGCCGTGGTGATTGTCCGGTCGTTGGCCGTGCCAAACAGGACGATGGGCAGCGAAGCCGGCAGTTGCGCGATGAGTTCGCGCCAATGGGCGACTGGCCAGCGCTTTTCGGGGTTGTTCTCGGAGCCCGCGATCAGGCCGAGGACGGGTGCGGCCACGGGCCGGTGCGGCGCAAGCGGGGTGCGGTCGATTTCGCCCTGCAGGCCAAAGTGGCGCATGAAATCCGTCCACAAATCCATCTGGTGCTGGCGGCGAATGTCGCGATCACCCGGCGGCCGGTAAGCGCGGGTCAGAAGCGGGCGGTGCCTGCCCGGGCGGGACAGGCCGAATCGCTGCCGGCAGCCCGTCAGCCACGCCTCGATGTCGCCGCGTATTGAGTTCGTGAAGAGCAGGTAATTGTCCGGGTAACGATGCCGCTGCTGATGGAAGAAACGCAACGCACCCAATCCCCGGGGCGGCAGGGCGATCAGTTCGTCGGCCAGTCCCCACTCACGCAGCAGCGGCAGGTAGGAGGCCTTGGCGATGAAGGTGAGGGCGGCATCGGGACGGGAGACGCGCAGCGCGCGCAGCAGCGGTGCGGCCATGACAACGTCGCCCAGCCAGTTGGGCAGCCGGATGAAAATCCGGGTGCGGCGCGGAAGAGCATCCACACCCCGCGAGGCCAGTTCCTCGGCGAGAAGATTGCGCTTCGCCTCCAACCGGTAACGGAGGTGGGGCATGTCCTGGTTGCGCCAGCGGTCGTGCACCCAGAGCCAGGATGAGCAGGGATTGTCGTCGGCCGACATTTTGCGCTCCAGCCAGCGATTGAGGGCGAGGGTGACCGCGGCGGTGCCCGGGGTGCAGTCAATCCGCTCCAGATGCAGTTCAACCCGCCAGAAGCCGAGGCGGCGGGCATGCAAGGTCCAGACCTGGGCGGCGAATTTCTCGGCCATCAGCCCGGGCAGTTCGCTCGTGGAGCAGACCCGGTCGAACAGCAGCGTCAAAGCCCCTTGCAGACCCGCATTCTGGTCGAACAGCAATCCGACGATCCCCCGGCGGCGAAGGATTTTGAGCGCTTCCTGGAAACCCTGCTTGCGCGAAAGCAGCTTCAGGCCGAATCGCTCACGGGCGCGCTGCACAAAATCGTTGGCGGCGGCGTTGTCCAGGGGGCGGAAGATCACGCCGAATTCGGGAAACGCCCCGGGCACGATCAGGGGCAGGGCGGTCTGCACCTCCCAATAGGCCATGTGCGGCGCGGCAATGACCGCCGGGAACGGGGTGCGCTGGTGGGAGGCAAAGAACGCCAGGGTGCCGGGTGAGGCGGACATGATGCACCGCAGCCGCTTCTCGCCCAGGCACGGCATCGCGAGCGAAAGCAGGGCGGTCTCGAAGAGCCGGCGGGAACTGGCCCGCGCGATCTGCCGCCGCCAGGCCGGCGGGCGGTCGGGGAAGGCGTGGTGCAGGTTGGAAAAAACCAGCCGGCGGCGGCGCGGATAGCACCACAGGGTCAGCTCGCCGAGGACGACGGCCAGCCCGTGCAGCAACGGCTCCGGCATGCGGGCGAGGAGCCAGCCAAGGGTATGCAGGAGCAATTTTAGCACGCGGGAGGCGGATTAGCGTTTGATTTCAGCGCAGAAAAGCCATGAAACGTTAGTTCCGCGCGGTCAAAAGCAGATTTTGCCGCCGCGATATTTCATGACCGAGCTCCTCATCATCAAACCCTCGTCTCTCGGGGACATCGTGCACGGCCTGCAGGTGGCAACCTCGCTGAAGGCCCAGTGCGAGGGCTTGCGCATTTCCTGGATCGTCCGCGACATCTTCGCCCCGATCGTGCGCGCCTGCGAGGCCGTGGACCAGGTGTACGTGTTTGAGCGGAATGCCGGCACCAAGGGATTCCTGCGCCTCATGCGGGAAGTGCGCAAGGTCAGGTTCGACTTCGTGTTCGACATGCAGGGTCTGCTGCGCACTGGCCTGATGACCTCGCGCACGCTGGCCAAGCGCAAGGTCGGGCGGTCGGATGCGCGCGAGTGGTCGGGCATTTTCTATGATGAGAAGGTGCCGCTGCCGCCCGACGGCCGGCGCAGCCATGCCCTGGACATCATGCTGCAATTCTGTCCCGTGCTCGGGGCCAAGCCGGAACTGCGCGGCCGGCTGAAGTTCCGCGAGGTGGACAAGCTGACCCTCAGTTTCGCCACCGGTCGCGGCGGCCACAAGCCGATCCTCATGTTCCCGGACAGCCGCCGGGCCGAGAAGTGCTGGAACGGGTTCAAGCAGCTCACCGAGATGCTGCTGCGCTCCGATCCCGACCGGAAGGTCATCTGGGCGGGCAGCAACTACCAACCTGACAAGGGCACGCTGCCCCCGGAGCGGTTTCTCAACCTCACCGGCAACACCAGCCTGGTCTCATTGCCCGCACTCATCCAGCGGGCGGAGTGGGTGTTCACCAATGACAGCGGTCCCATGCACCTTGCGGCCGCGCTGGGGGTGCCGACCCTCGCCGTGTTCGGCCCGACCGACCCGCGCCTGTTCGGTCCCTATCCGCTGACCTCGCCGACGAACCTAGTCGTGCAGGCGCCTGCGGGTGAACTCAAGCTGCTGCCCGCGAAAGAGGTCTTCACCCGCTTCCACAAGGCGGAGCAAAGACTGGCCCGCCGGCGCTGAATCCTTCCCATGCTCGATCCCAAATTTCTCCGTGAATCGCCGCAGCTCGTGCGGGCGGCCATTGCCAAGAAGCATCTCGAC
>JBIJDP010000103.1:0-7024 GCA_044344065.1 Opitutaceae bacterium | reverse complement strand
GCTTCAAGTCCTTCCACGACACGCTCGGCGGCAGCTGCACGCCCAGTGCGGCGCGCGCCGCCGACGACCAGCTCGCCGGCGTCAAGGCCACGGCCGAGGTCCTGCTGAGCGAAACCTTCCGCCGACAGGCCCACGCCCTGCCCGGCGATGAACGGCAGCGCATGGTGCTGGCCAACTACACGGCGGAAAAATTCAGCGACTTCCTCGAGCACGAGCCGTGGCTCGAATGGACGCACTGGCAGCCGGACTGGTGTCTCCTCGACGAGCGCAACCGCCTGGTCCCGCACCAGGTCATCGAGCCGGAGACGCTCATGCCCGACACCATGCGCCTGCTCTTTCCGCTCTCCATCGAACCGGGCGCGTTCCGCACCCTGCGCATCGCCCGCAACCCCACCGGCAAGCCCGCCGCGGCCAAGGGCGCCGATCCCGCCTTCGCCCTTGCGCTCAATCCCGACGGCTCCGGCGCCCTCCAGTCCGCCGCCGGCCCCGCCTGTCCGCTACCCGAACTCCGCCTGATCGAGGAGAAATCCGACACCTGGTCGCACAACCTCGACCGCTTCGCGGGTCCGCAGCTCGACCGGGCGCACTGGAGCCAGCCCGTCCAGGTCGAGGCCGGCCCCCTGCGGCACACCTGGCGCATCGACGGCCGCATCGGCGAAAGCCGCCTCTGCGCCGACTGGCGCCGCTACGCGGGTCAGGAATTTTACGAACTCCGCCTCCGGGTGAACTGGCACGAACACCACCGGTTGCTCCGGCTTTCCTGGGCGCCCGGCGCCGCCATCGGCAGCCGCGAGGACGGCATCTCCGGCGGCGGCCTGGTCCGCGCCAGCGATGGCCGGGAGCTGCCCCTGCGCGACCGCTCCCTGCTCCTGCTCGGCGAGAATCTCCGCGCCGGCCTGGTCGCGCCGGAAGTCTTCGCCATCAGCGGCACTCCCGCGGGCGTGCATCTCACGCTGCTGCGTTCCTGCCCCTTCGCGCACCACGACCCGAAGATCCTGCCGGAGAAGCTCGAGCACTACGCGTGGCAGGACCAGGGCGAGCATGTCTTCACCGTCCGCCACTTCCCCGCCGGCAAGGTCACCGCCCGGGAACTCGACCGCCACGCCCTCCTCCTGCAGCAGCGCCCCCTCATTGCCGACCTCACCCGCGGCATGCCCGGCCGCCCCTTCAAGGATCAGGTCGATTACCCCAGGTGATCGATCGTGAAACGGGTCTCACGCGGAGGCGCGGAGTCTGAACCACGGCTTTGCTGTTGGTTTGGATTCCAAGCACTCCCGTGAAAACGAGTGTGCATCAGTGGTCATGCTCCTCCGCGCCCCCGCGTGAGCCGGTTCGCGCCTAAGCCTTCAGCACTCCGGCCACCACCGAGCGGAACTCATCGATCTCAAAGGGCTTAGGCAGGCAGGTGCGGCCGTGGCGGCGGAGGAAATCGGTGAACGCGTCATTGATGACATCGCCGCTCATGAAGAGCACGCGCTTCGCAGTGACCGGATCGGTCGTGGCCAGGTGTTCGTACAGCTGCAGGCCGTTCATGCCGGGCATCTTCCAATCGGTCACGATCACGTCGAAGGCGCAGCGGCGCAGCACTTCCACGGCCGCCTCCCCGCTCGCCACGGCCGCCACGGTGTAGCCGTCCTGCTCGAGCAGTGCGCGGGTGAGCTCGCGGATCCACTCCTCGTCGTCCACGACGAGCACGGAACGCCCAGTCCCCGAGGCCCGGGGCGCCTGCGTGAATGGCGGTGCGCTGGCGGGGCGCAGCGACTGCTTGTCGTTCGCGACCGGCAGCTCGATGGCGAAGGTGGTGCCGCGGCCGACCTCGCTCCGGGCCGTGATCCTGCCGCCATGCTCCTGGATGATGCCGTAGGACAGGCTGAGGCCGAGGCCCGTGCCCTTGCCCACGGGCTTGGTGGTGAAGAACGGATCGAAGATGCGCGGCAAGTGACCCGGGGCGATGCCCGGGCCGTTGTCGGTGAATTCCACCTGCACCATGTCCGTCGTCGCGAGGGTGCGGATCACGATCTCGCCGTCCTGGCGGTACGGCTGCAGCGCCTGGCGCGCGTTGCTGAGGATGTTCACGAAGACCTGCTGCAACTGGTGCGAGTCCGCCATGATGACGGGCAGCTTGGCCGCGAACTGCGTGACGACCTTGATGTTGCTGGTGCGCAGGTCGTAGGCCATGATCTCCAGCACTTCCTCGATCACGGCATTGAGCTTCACCAGCTTGCGCTCGGGGGCGTGCTGCCGGGCGAAGCTGAGCAGGCTCTGCACGATCTTGTGGCAGCGGTGCGCGCTCTTGGCGATGAGCTCGAGGTGCGGCCGCGCCTTTTCGTCGGTGGACACCTGCGTGAGGAGGTCGGCGAACCCGATCACGGCGGTCAGCGGATTGTTCAACTCGTGCGCCACGCCGGCCACGAACTGGCCGACTGCGGAAAGTTTTTCGCTCTGCACGAGCTGCGCCTGGGTGCCCTTGAGGGTGGTGACGGTCTTCTCCAGCTCGGCCCGCGAGGTCTGCAGGTTTTCCGTCATGCGGTTGAAGCTCTGCGCCAGGTCGCCGCACTCGTCGTCGGAAAACCGCTCGATGCGCCGGGAGAAATCGCCGCGGCCGACCGCCTCGGCCGTTTCCGCCAGGTCGCGGAGCGGATGCGTGACACGGCGCACGAACCACGAAACCACGATGCCGCTCACGAGAATGCCCGCGATGCTGAGCCCCATGACGGTGCGTCGCGTCTGCACCAGCGCCTGCAGGCGCGCCTCGTACGAGGACAGCATGACGTAGCGGATGCCCGGCTGGCCCGGCCCCACGGCGCTGAGGTCGCCGGACCGGGCCATGAAATGTTCGTTGGCCACGACGGCCCGGCGGGCGTCCGCCGTCCGGCCGGCCGGCGCCACCTCCTCCAGCAGCGTCTGCGGCAGGGCCCCCGCCGGCACGGTGGACACCACCACGGCGTTGTCCGCAACCAGCAGGATTTCGGTGCGGGGCAGCTTGAGTTCCTTCACCGCCGGTTCGCCCAGGACGATCGCCACGGTCAGCGCGCCCACCAGCGGGCCGCGGTTCGGGGCGTTCACCGGGACGGCGACCACGCTGTACACCCGGCCGCCGTAACCCACCACGCCGGACACGGCCTCGCCCGTCAGGGCCTTCTGCCTGAGCCCGGCGGTTTCCTGAGCCAGCTTCTCCAGGTCGGTGGCGGAGGAGCGCCGGCGGCCGGTGACGTACTCCTCGTGGTCGTTGAAATAAAGGAGGGCCGCATGGTCCTCGGGCGAATCCTCCAGGACGCTGAGGAGCAGGCCGTCGATCGTGCGCCGGTCGCCCAGCTCCGCCGTCACCTTGAACCGCGCCTCCTCCACCACGCTGCGGTAGCGCTCAAGGATATTGCGCGAGCGGTTGTCGAGGGACTTGAGGAACACCGCCTCGGCGGTGGTGAGGGTCTGCCGCGCCTCGTCCTCCATCTGGCGCTCCATGTGGTCGTTGACGATCCAGAGCGTGACCACGGGCAGGAGCACGAGGAAGCCGAGCACGGCAACCAGCACCTTGGCCTGCAGGCTGAGCCGGAATCTTTTGTTCGCCGCCGCCATGGTCAGGGCTTGGGCAAAGCCTCGAGGCCGAGCGTGAAGTCCACGGTCACCTCACCCTCCGCCGGCACGGTGATTTCCTTGGTCGCGCCGGGCAGGCGCTCGTGCCACGCCCGCAGCTTGTAGGTGCCGGACGGCACGTCGCGGATCACAAAACGCCCGCGCGCATCGCTGAGCGCAAACCACGGGTTCGGCAGCACGAGCACGATGCAGTGCATCTTGGTGTGGATGGAGCAGAACACGTCCACCCGGCCGGTCTTGTCGAAGGTGATGGCGGGGGGCGCTTCCTTGGCGCTGTAAAGCCCGAGGTTGAATTCCTTGGGCTCGGACATCGAAAAGACGTTGTGGTAGATGTCGTCCTCATTGGGCCACTGTACAATGGAGCCGACCGAGACGGGCAGCACCCGGGGTTCGAAGGCGGCATCCTTCTGGATCACGGTGGCCCTGCCCGGCGGTGGCGGGGTCGCCGGGACCTGGTCAATGTACACGACGAAGTCCGACAGTTTCGTGTAGTCCACGCGCTCGACGAATTTGTAGCGGCGGCTGGCGTAATTGTCCCCGCCGCCACCGCCGGGGGCCTCGGGTGCGCCCCGGGCCGTGACCGTCCCGGTGATGGTCCCGGCGGACATCGGACCAACGAGGCACAGCGTGGCGCCAAGCCAGGCCAGACGGATTTTCAGGGAAAGCGGCATGGGGGATCAGAACTTGACGGCGATCTCGGTGGCAAAGAGATCCTCCTTGTCGCGGGCCTGGCCGTTCAGCATGCGGCCGTCCTCCTGCGCGAACTCCAGCTTGAACAGCAGCGGTTCACCGAATCGGTAGCCCACGCCCAGGCTCAGGCGCTTGAGGTTCTCGGTCAGCGGCAGTCCGCTGTAGAAGAATGTCCCGGCGTTGCCCAGGCCCTGCAGCAGGTAGCCCTTTGCGACGCTGATTTCGCTGTAGCGCGCCGCCGCGTAGAAACCGCCGGCGATCTGCTGGGCCGCCTCGACGTAAAAATGCTTCAGCTTCCGGTGGTTGTCCGCCGCGGTGTCGTCGTCGTCATACTCCGCCGCGCCGGCCGCCGCGGCCAGGTGGCCGCCTTCCCAGTGCGCCCGGACATCCGCCTGATAAAGGGTGGCCTCGAAACACTTCGTGGTGGCCGCCGGACCGATGGAACGGAAGAAGCCGCCGCCGATCCAGACTTCGGAGAGAAAATCCCCCGCGATCGTGAGCTGGCCGGTGCGCATCGCGCTCGCGCTCACATGCAGCCAGCCCGTGGGATCCGCCCCGACCCGCAGCGTGTACGCCTTCTCGCGATGAAAATCCCGGAGGGTCTTGTGCCCGCCGTTCTGCAGCGCGAAAACATAACTGAGCGGACCCGCCGTGCCGTACAGCTCCCCGCCCTCGTCCACACCCCAGATATCGGCCACCGAGTGGGTGATGAGCGGATTGTCCAGCACCCCGCGGAAAAGGTATTCCTCGCCGAACGGGATGTCCACGCGCCCCACCCGCAGGTTCAGCAGCCGGTCGGGTCCGCCGAACCGGCCCGAGAGATTTTCAAAATCCACGTAGACTTCGCCCATGTGGAAGAACTCGTCGTTCGCCTCGCGCGTGACCAAGTCCAGCTCGGCGAACAGATAGGTGTCCTTCCAGACCGGGGCCTCGAGGTAAACCTTCACATCGTCGGCCCGGAACTCCCGGTTGGGCCAGGCGCTTTGCGTACCACCGTCAAAATAAGCCATCCCCGCCTCCCCGCTCAGGCGCAGTTCGCGGTCCCGTTCGCCCTCGCCGCCGCGGGTGACCGGCACGGCCGCCGCCTCGGCCACGCGGCCGCGAAGCTCGTCCAGTTCCCGGGCCTGCCGCGTGCCGGTGCCGGCCAGGTCGTTGAGCCGCCCGCGCAGTTCGTCGATCTGCTGCTGCTGCGACTGCACCTGCTCCTGCAGCCGGCGGTTCTGGTCCATCAATGCGCGCAACTCGGCGGCCGTTATCTCCCCTTCGGCGGCAAACAAGGCCGTGCTGGTGGGCATGACGGCACAGAGGCCAAGTCCGAGGATGCAGAGGGCTTGCTTCACGATTTGGGGGCAACCGCAAGCATGCGGGCCGCCGCCGCGCATGCAAGCCCCGTGGCATGAACCCTGGGAGCGCGACCGCCCTCGGTCGCAATCATGCGCATGTTTGCGGGTTTCCGAGAACGATTAAGCGAACGAGTACGATTGATAGTGGATTGGTTCCTGGGAGCGCGGACGGCCGTCCGCGTCGTCTGCAGCTTGCGGGCGGACCGCCCGCGCTCCCCGGGGAGGCAAATCCCCGCTCGCTCACGCTCGCAGCCACAAAGCACAGGCGGCTCACCGGGGAAGGTTCTCCCTACCAGATTCCGCTACGGCACGCCCGGACCCAAATGCCGCTCGAGGAAATCAACCATCGCCGCGAAGATCTCGCGCCGCTTGGGCTCGGCGCCGTAATTGTGCGCCACGCCGGCCAGCAGCAGGGACTCGGGCTTGCGCCCGGCCTTTTCCAACGCGGTGATCATGCGTCTGGCCTGGTCGGGCGGCACCCGCTTGTCCTGCCGGCCCTGGATGATCAGCACCGGGGCGGTGATCTGGTCCGCGAAATTCACCGGCGAGATCGCCCGCAGCCGCTCCTTGTCCTCGCCGGGATCACCGATCTGCTCGATCCAGTGGCGCCTGGCCTCCTTGTATGCCGCCACATTGGTGTCGTCATAGATGGCCGGCCAGTCGGTCACGCCGGCGAAGGAGATGCCGCATCGGTAGAGCCCGGGATTCTTCCCGAGGGCAAAAAGCGCCGAGTAGCCGCCGTAGCTGCCGCCCATGATGGCGATCCGCTTGGGATCGGCCACGCCCGCGGCGATCGCCCAGCGGGCGCCGTCCTCGATGTCGTCCTGGATCTGTCCGCCGATCTGGCGGCGGGCACTGCGGAACAGCTCGTCGCCGTAGCCGGTGGACCCGCGGTAGTTCATCTGCAGGACGGCGTAGCCGCGGTTGGCGAGCAGTTGCACCAGCGGGATGAAGCCCCAGACGTCGCGCGCCCACGGGCCGCCATGCGGCATCACCACGAGGGGCAGGCCCTTCGGCTCGTGCCCCACCGGCACCGTGATGTAACCGTGCACGGTCAGGCCGTCCCGCGCCTGGTACTTGACCGCCAGCATCGGCGCCATCTGCTCCGGCTTGATCCAGCTCATGCGCGAGGCCAGCTGCCGGAAACTGCGCTTTTCCCGGTCGAACAGGTAGTAGGCCCCCGGGTTGCGGTCGGAGAAGCCGAACCAGAGCAACCGCTGGCCGTCGAGGGATTCGTCCACGAGCAGGTTGCACGTGTCCGGAAGCGACCGGTCCACCGCCTTCTGCAGCGCGGCGTACTCCGGATCGAACCATCGCATCCGCAGGGTCTCGGCATAATAGCGGACCCCGGCCAGCGTTTGCTTGCGCCGGGAGAAAAGCGTGCTTGCCAGCTGGAT
>JBIJDP010000074.1:0-7957 GCA_044344065.1 Opitutaceae bacterium | reverse complement strand
GGCGAGGCGGCTATAGCGGATTGAGGAAACCGGATACCGGAAAGGAAAACCAGCAAAGCCACGGCAGCGATCTTTCCGGTTCCGGCAGTCTGATTTCCGATTTCCTTTTCCCGATCTCCGATCTGCGAACTCCGATCTCCGATCTTCAGATCTCGCGGCTTCGGCCTCACAGGGAACTCGCGCCAGAAACTGAGCAGGAGAAAGAGCAGGGCGGAGGCCAGGGCCCATTGGAAGCGCTCGACGAGGCGCACGTTGTTTTTCTCCACAAACTCACCCTTGCGCCCGGCCTCGACGGTTTCCCTCAAGACGGCGGAGAGATCCAGCCAGGTGCTGGCGTCGCGATAGGTGCCGCCGGTGTTCCGGGCAAGTTCGCGCAGGGAGTTGCTGTTGAGCTTGGAGAGCACCACGGCGCCGCGCTCGTCCTTCACGAAGCCGCCGGCGCCGTCGGGAATCATCGCCCCGGTCTCGGTGCCCACGCCGAGGCAGATGGCCCGGATGTCCTTTTTCTTCAGGTCGCCCTCGAGCGATTGCCAGTCGTCGTCGGTCGCTTCGCCATCGCTGAGCACGATCAGGAAGCGGTCGGCGGCCGTGCCGGAGCCGAAGGCGGTCAGGGTGGTTTCCAACAGGGCCTGGTAATTGGTGCCGCCCTCGGGGAGGTAGCCGGGCTCCAGCAGGGGCAGGAATTCGCGCAGGATCTCGTAGTCGGCGCTCAGCGGGCTCTGCAGGAAGGCGGTGCCCGAAAAAACCACCAGGCCGACGCGCTCGCCCTCGAGTTTTTCCAGGAGGGAGCGGATCAGGAGCTTGGCACGCTTGAGGCGCGAAGGCTTCACGTCGGTCGTGAGCATCGAACGCGAAAGATCCACGGCGATGAGGATTTCGCGGGACTGGTCGAAGACCGGCTCCTCCAGCCGACCCCACTGCGGCCGGGCCAGGGCGATCACCGCGAAGACCAGGCCGAGGGCGAGCCAGAGGCGGAGTTTGCGGCGGGTGGCGGGAGTACCGGGGTTAAGGAGCAGTTGGCGATGACCCGCCTCTGCGCGCAGGATTTTCGGATGATCGCCGGCGGCGAGGCGCTGCCGGTGAAAAAAGTCCCACGCGAGGAGGACCACGGGAGCGGCGAGCAGCCAGAGGAGATGGGGCCAGGCAAAGTTCATGGCGTCGCCTCCTTGCGCAGCGGCGAACGGGCGAAGAGGGCCCCCAACAGGAGCGCGATCAGTCCGGGTGCGGCCGGCCAGTGGAACAGCTCGGTGGTGACGAGGTAGCTCTTCGCCTGGAATTCGATCTTCTTCGCCTTGTCGATGGCCTGGAAGGCGCCGGCGACGGTATCCTGGTCGGCGGCGCGGAAGTAATGCCCGCCGGTGGCGGTGGCGATATCGCGCAGGGCGCTCTCATCGAGGTCGGAGAGCATGCGCCGCATGCCGATCTTGTTGCCCTTGTCGTCAAAGACCGGGAAGGGCACGATGCCGTCGCGGCCGGCGCCGATGGTGTAGACGGGGATGCCGCGGGATTTGGCGATCTCGGCGGCCTGCTCCGGGGCGAGGGCGCCGCGGTTGTTGGCGCCGTCGGTCAGGAGGACGACAAACGCGCCCTGGCGGCGTCCGCCTTTCTCGCGGCGGGCCTGTTCGAGCCGGGTGAGGGCAACGCCCAGGCCGTCGCCGATGGCGGTGCCGTCCTCGATGAGGCCGATCCTGAGGCGCTCGGTCTGCCGCGCGAGCCAGTCATGGTCGAAAGTGAGCGGGGCCATGGTGTAGGCCTTGCCGGAGAAGACGACGATGCCGATGCGGTCGGCGGGGCGGTCGTTGATGAAGGCCTGGATGACGGGCTTGATGGCCTGCAGGCGGTTCACGCGGTCGCCGCCGCGCTCGTAGTCCTCGGCCAGCATCGAACCGGAAAGGTCGATCGCGAGCATGAGGTCGTAGCCCTCGGTGCGGACCTCGCGCTTGTCCTCGACGCGCTGCGGTCGCGCGAGGGCGGTGATGATGAGGAGGAGACCGGTGACGGCCAGGGCGACGGGCCAGCGCGAGGCGGCGGCGAGCGACGGGCGGTGCCACGCGGCGGCAAAGGGGACGAGGAGCACCGGCACGCGCCGATGGGTCCGGTACCAGAGCAGGGTGGCCACCAGCAGCAGGGCCGCGAACCACCAGGGATCCTTGAAGGTGTAGTTGCCCATGGTCAGCGCACGGCGCCCGCGCGCATGCGGGCGTGGAAGAATTTCACGAGGGCATCGAGGCGGTTCTGATCGGTGCCCACCACGAGCCGGCTCAGCGGGTCGGGAAACTGGCTGCGCCAGGCGGCCTCGCGCGCGCCGCGCCACGCGGCATGGGCGGCGCGTTCGGCGGCGGAACCCTCGAGGGTGACCAGCCGGCCGGCGGCGGGATCGTAGGCGGCGAACATGTCCTGCCGGGGCAGTTCGCGCTCCCAGGGATCATCCACGCGGAAGCCCATGGTCTGGTAGCGGCGCTGCATGACGGTCCAGCCGTCGGGTTCGGGTCGCGGGGGAAAATCGCCCAGCCACAGCAGCACGCTGTGCTTGGGCGCGGCGCGGGCGAGCAGCCGCCAGGGGATGTCCGGGGCCGGGGCCGTCGCGGCCGGCGCGGGCCGGGACAGCAGGCTGGCGGCGGCGTGGAGGATCTGGCCGCGGCCGCGCACGGGTTCGCGGAAGAGATTGCCGTCCGGACTGGCGTGCACGAAGCCGACCCGGTCGCGGTTGACCGCGCCGAGCAGCATGACCAGGCCCGCCAGTTCGAGCAGGGCCTCGCGCTTCGATTGGGCGCCGGACCCGAAATGCAGCGAGGGCGAGTCCTCGAAGACGACCATCAGCGTGACCTCGCGTTCCTCGACGAATTTCTTGCGGTAGGGCTCGCCGAGGCGCGCGGTGACGTTCCAGTCGATGTCGCGCACATCGTCGCCGAACTCGTATTTCACCACCTGGTCGAACTCCATGCCGCGGCCGCGGAAGGCCGAGCGGTATTCGCCGCTGAGCACGTTCTCGACCGCATGCCGAACGCGCCATTCCAGCTGGCGCAGCATGGCCAGCGGGGAGGCGGTGGGGGAGAGGGTGGAGGTGGCGGCGGGCATGGAAGGAAATCGTACTCGTTCTCGTAATCGTTTTCGTTCTCGGGATCGATTCGAGAAAGAGAACGATTACGAGAACGAGTACGACGGATTCATTTTGCCGGTACCGGCGTCTTCTCCACGACCTGCGCGACGATCCGGTCGGGGCTGATCTCCTCGGCCTCGGCCTCGTAGGTCAGGCCGATGCGGTGGCGCAGGACGTCGGGGGCGAGTTCCTGGATGAGGCCGGGTGAGACGTAGTCCTGTCCGCGCAGCCAGGCCAGCGCGCGGCCGGATTGGAAGAGGGCGAGGGAGGCGCGGGGGGAGGCGCCGAAGTTGAGGTAGCGCTTGGCGCCGCCCTCGGACTCGGTCAGGGCGCGGGTGCCGCGGACCAGGGCGAGGATGTAACCCTGCACGGCCGGGGAGACGTGGATGCGGTCCACGTCGGCCCGCAGCGCGAGGAGTTCCTCACCGCTGGAAGCGGCGGCCAGCACGGGCTGCTGCGTGACCTGGCCCCAGCGCTGCATCATGGAGGATTCCTCCTCGGCCGAGGGGTAGTCCACGATGAGCTTGAAGAGAAAGCGGTCGGTCTGCGCCTCGGGCAGCGGGTAGGTTCCTTCCTGCTCGATGGGATTCTGCGTCGCCATGACGAAAAACGGCTTGGGCAGCGGGTGCGTGCCGCCGCCGATGGTGACCTGGCGCTCCTGCATGGCCTCGAGCAGGGCGCTCTGGACCTTGGCGGGCGCGCGGTTGATTTCGTCGGCGAGCACCAGGTTGGCGAAGATCGGGCCGCGATGCGGACTGAAAGCACCGTCCTTGGGCGAGAAGATCATGGTGCCGACGACGTCGCTCGGCAGTAGGTCGGGCGTGAACTGGATGCGCTCGAACTGTACGCCCAGCGCGGTGCCGAGGGACTTGACCAGCAACGTCTTGGCGAGGCCGGGCATGCCCTCGAGGAGGACGTGGCCGTTGGCGAGCAGGGCGACGAGCAGGCGCTCGACGACGGCATCCTGGCCGATGACGGCCTTGCCGATTTCTTCACGTAATTTCTGGGACCAAGCGGGACCGGTGATCATAAGGGGATGAGGCTGGGTGGAGTGCGGGGTTTGACTCCTGCAATTGGGAATGGTTTCAAACAGAAAATAGTCACGAACATGGCATTACCACTCCAAATCCACGGGCTGCTGGCGGCGCTTGGCGTCCGGCCCGGCGAGGTGGATGAGCGGTTCATCCGCGGCACGGGTCCCGGCGGCCAGAAAATCAACAAGACTTCCTCAACGGTGGTGCTCAGGCACGGGCCCACCGGCCTCGAGGTGCGGTGCCAGGCGGAGCGCTCGCAGGCCGTGAACCGCGAGGCGGCCTGGGCGCAGCTTTGCGACAAGCTCGAGGCGGCCCGGGCGGCGGCCCGGCTGAAGCAGGAACAGGTCCGCGAGGCCGATCGCCGCCGGACCCGGCAGAAATCCCGCGGCCAGAAGATCCGCATGATCCAATCCAAGAAGCATCGCGCGGGCATCAAGGCGCAAAGAGGCCGGCCGGATCGGGACTGACAGTTTTGGACGCGCCCAAAGGCGCAAGCCGGCCGTCAAAGCCGGCGTGAGCGCAGGCCGCTTTCGCTACGGACTTTTTCCGAGCGACTGATCTGATCGCTAATTTCCGCGTAAGGTTGGCCAAAAGATGCACAGACGCTGGCGGTGATTGGGCACATGATGACGGCTGATACTATGGTCACATATCCGATCAAAGAACTCGCGGCGGCATGTGAGAAATTCGTCCAGCGTGAACGCACGGTGGCGAACGAACTCCCCCAGGAACTTTCCCGGCTTCCCGAGCCAAACGGATTCTACGGCGTGAGCTCCTTCCTGCAGGGGGTCAAGTCAGCGGCCCAGGGCGGCGGCGGGAAAAAAAACGGGCGCCCGATGAAAGCGGCCGCGGTCCCGAAGAACCGCAAGCGCGCGGTCATCACCATCATCGGCTTCACGGATGACAGTCACCCAACGATCCTGGCGGCCACTCGCGGCTAGATCCAGCCGCGCTGGATAATCACCCGCCATCAATTCCGCCCTCCCGTCCGGCCATCGGCTTTTCAACCGTCTTCACCTTATCCCAATCAGCACCACCCTATGAACGTTTCTTTCGACCTCACCCGCACCGGCGGGCAACTCAGCCAAGTCAAGTTCCGCATCGGACGCCAAACGGTGGAGCCATTCTCCACCGCTCCGTGGTGTGACCAACCGGAAGCAAAGAAACTCATCCCCCTGCTACGCGAATTGCGGGGAGATTTCTTTTGTGCGCCCTTTGGCGCCGGGCCGGCCTGGCGGGGCGAGGCGCATCCGCCCCACGGCGAGCCCGCCAATGCCACCTGGAAAGTGAATTCATCCGCCGGCGGACGCCTGGTCGCCACGCTGCGGACCCGCATCCGGCCCGGCAAGATCACCAAGGTCATCGAGGCCCGCGAGGGTGAAACCAACCTCTACCAAGCCCACCTCCTAGAGGACTTCCAAGGCCGGATGTGTCTGGGACACCACGCCATGCTCGACTTCAACCGCAACGGGCCGGGCATCATCTCCACGAGCAAACTGCGTCTCGCCCAAGTCCTCCCGGCCCCGTTTGAAAACCCCGCCCAAGGCGGCTACTGCTCGCTCAAGGAAGGCGCATGGTTCCGCCAACTCGACCGCGTGCCCCTGGCCAATGGCGGGAAGACCGATCTCACCCGCTTCCCCGCCCGGGAGGGATTTGAGGACCTTGTGATGCTGCACCACAAGGATGCGGACGATTTCGCGTGGGCTGCAGTCGTTTTCCCGGACAAAAAGTTCGTCTGGTTCTCCTTGAAAAACCCCGCGCATCTCGCCTCCACCGTGCTGTGGCACTCGAACGGCGGGCGCAACTACGCCCCATGGAGCGGACGCCATCGCGGTGTGCTCGGCATCGAGGATGTCACCGCCTATTTCCACCTCGGTCTCGCCGCATCGCTGGCGGACAATCCCTGGCAGGATAAGGGCGTGCCGACATCAGTGGCCCTCTCCCGCCGCAAGGGCACCCGCATCCCCTACATCATGGGCATCGCCCCCCTGACCGCTGGTTTCGATGCCGTCCAAAGCATCCAGCGCACGGCCACCGGGATCCGGCTCCACTCCGCGGGCGGCGCGCCCATCGATCACGCCGTCGATACCACCTTCATCCAATAACCAATCCCCCAGGCCGACAATGAGCTCCACCATGAAGAAATACACCGACTTCCTCCGCGGCATTCGCGGCAAAATCCTGCTCGGCTGCGACGGCTACGTCGACGAAACCTACGAGATTGTCGAAGTCAGGAAGAGCGTGTCCGAGTTCACGCCGATGAAAAAACTCAAGCAGTTCGGCGAACTGATTGTCGAGCGTGGGGGCGGAGGGGTGGGCCTCGAACTCGTGCCCAAGCGCCGTTGCGAGGGCGGGTTTGCCATCAACACGGGCCGGGTCGCCGCCTGTCTGGGCCTGAGGCCCCGTCTGCCCGGTCTTTACGGTGGCAAGGCCATCGATCCGGCCTACGAACAATTCAAGCAAATCTGCGAGTTGTATTCACTCGGCGACCCCGCGTTGACGATTGCCTTGGAGTTTGGCGACGGGAAGGTTTTGATGAGCAATCTCGAGGCGGTCTCCAGCCTGAACTGGGGAGACTTTGAAAAGCACTTCGGCGAAAAGAAACTCAAGGAAATCTTCTCGGGCGTCGATATCCTGGGACTTGGCTATTGGTCGCTGACGGCAAACTTTGATGAGATCTTCAATGGCTTCATGAAACAGTATGAAGCCGCCACGCCGCCACGCCGGATGTTCTTCGACTTCGCCGACATCAAGAAAAAGTCGAGCGAGAGTTTCATTAAGAGCCTGGAGTTGATCAGATCGTTCAGCGGCAAGATCCCCATGGTGCTCAGCCTGAACGAACATGAGGTGTTGGAGTTGTTTTCCAGGATTGGGGTCGCGCGTCCGGAGCTGACGCCGACGGCGATCAGCTCAGCCTTGACCATCGCCCGTGAGAAAATCGGCTTCGCTGAACTGGTGGTCCACACGCCAGATTTTGCCGCGGCATCCACCGCGGCGGAAGGTGAAGCCTGTGCCATCCAGGAACGCCAATCCAAGGTTGTCCGGCAGGCGGGCGCCGGCGACAGCTTCAATGGCGGCTTCCTCTGCGCGTCGCTCGGGGATTTGTCCCTCAAGGAGCGTCTCGTCGTGGCCAATGCGGTGACCGCCTTCTTCGTCACCCACGGCACCCCGCCAACCAAGGAAGAACTCATCGGCCAGATCGAAAAAGCCTCGGACAAGTGACGGCCAAAAACCGGGTTCGCAAAAGCTCGTTGTGAATGGCTCAAGTTTTTAGAGCAGGGCAGGTCTTTGCCCTGCCCATTGCATGCTCCATTGCGAATGAACGCCGAAATGGCGGGTCACAGCCCCGCCCTACTTGTCCGGTGAGATTTGGCTTTGCCGCGCATCCGATATGGCCAAACATTCCGGCGTGAAACCAGCTGAGCAGACCAAAGTGTTCGAAGAAGTCCGCCGCGCTGGGATCAATTTGAACCTGTTGGATTCAAATCTGGCTTTGAGCTCCGAGGAACGGGTCCTGCGGCACGAATCGACCCTTGAGTTTGTCCGAGCTCTGCTCGAAGCCTGTGCTGTCTATAAAAAGGTTCTGCTGACGGCCAAGGAATTGCGGGCCATCGCGGCCAGGCGCGCAGGGGTAAACGGGTTGTCATGTGAGTGATGCAATCTCCTCCTGCACTGATCATCTTCCTGCGCCCACTGGCCCTGCTCATGGTGTGGCTGCTTCTCCCCTGTATGACAACCGCCGGGGAAGGCGTGGTGCTGTTGCACGGGCTTTGTCGTACCAAGGCGAGCATGGCAAAACTTGAGCGGGCGTTGACCGCACATG
>JBIJDP010000073.1:0-7961 GCA_044344065.1 Opitutaceae bacterium | reverse complement strand
CGGAGACCCCGCCCTGCAATCCAATCCGCCGCCCGTGCTCCCAACCTGTCTACCGCGCGCGCTGCAGGACGATCTCGTCGCCCTGCGGGACGGCCGCGATGCCAAAGCCGGAGTCGAGCAGGCGCACGAAGGCGTCCACATTGTCGGCCCGGAAATTGCCGCCGACCAGCAGGTCCGCGATTTCATCGTCGGAGAGGCGCAACTTGCGGTGGTTGTAGCGGTTGAAGGACCCCACCACGTCGCTCAGCGGCATTTCCACAAATTCCAAGCGCATGCCCTGCCACGAGAGGGCCCGGTCCACCTCGGCCGGGGTGACATCCTGCACCTGCGGCGGGGGTGGCGGAACCGTCGCGACGCGACTGGCCGGACGCAGCTTGATCAACCGGATGACGGTGCGCTGCCCGGCCGCCAGCACCACCGGGGCGGCGTCGGGCGATTTCATCCGGTCGTGGTCCAGCACCTGCACCGAGCCCTGGGTCACCAGCACGGACACATCCGAGCGGCCCAGCGCCACGCTGAAGGCGGTGCCGATGGCCCGGACCGCCACGCCCGAGGCCTCGACGATGAAGGGGCGGTTGGGATTCTTCGCGACCGTGAAATAGGCCTCGCCTCTGACCAATTTGACCCGCCGCTCATCGTCGGTGTAGATCACCTCGATTTTGGCGTCGCGGTTGAGTTCGACCATGGAGCCGTCGGCCAGGATCCGGCGCTCGGGTCCGGGGTGCACGATGGCCTCGCGTCGGGGGGCCTTGTCCGCGCTTTTCACCGGCGCCGGGCGGTTCAGGCTGACGAGCACCATCAAAGCGGCCGCCATCGCCAAGCCGCTGGCCAGCAGCCAGTAAGGCCGGCGCGAGCGACCGGGGGCGAGCAGATCGGGATTGGGCGAGGTGCTGTGGGCGGGGCGCCAGCGCTCAAGGTGATCCAGCACCGTCCAGACCCGCTCCTGCTGTTTCATGGCCTGACCGTGCAATGGGTCGGCCTGCAGCCACTCCAGATAGGCATCCTGCTCGGCCGCGGTCAGGCCGCGATCGCGTCGCGCCAGCCAGGCGGCCGCCTCCGTTGCGGCGGAGTCGGAAGGAGTGGGCGGGTTGGGGTTCATGTTAACTCTGCCGTGGACGGCTCAAGTTGGGAAAAATGAAGGGGAGGATCAGGGGAGGCCGTGCTTGGCCAGGAACACCGCGCAGCGGCGCATGCCCATGCCCACCTGCGCCTCTACCGTGTGCTCGGCGATGCCGAGTTGCGCGGCGATCTCCTTCTGGGACAAGCCGTAGATCTTCCGCAAGGTCAGCACCTGGCGGCAGCGTTCGGGGAGGGATTGGATGGCCTTGGTCAAGATTTCGAGTTCCTGGTTGGTCGCGGCCGCTTCGGCGGCCGTGGGTCCATCCGCATAGACGGGCAGCGCGGACATTTCCGCTACGGACTCGAAAGAAACAATTTGGCGACGGCGCAGTTCATCGAGGGCGAGGTTGCGGGCCAGGGTGAAGAGCAGGGCCCGGGGCGACTCGATCGTGGTGTCGTGGTGGGCCTGCCAGACCCGGATCAGGGCATCCTCAGCCAAGTTGTCGGGGTCGTTCAGGGCCGGAAACCGGTTTCGTAGCCAGGTGCGGAGGTCGGCCGCATGCGGCTGCAGCTCCTCGGCGTACCAACGGGCGGAATCTGGATCGGCGGGAATCACGGCATGGGGGCTAGCAGTTGGCGGGCCATGCTTTCGCCCTCCCCCGCCCCGCTGTCGAGTAGTTTTCCGGGGGGAGGGGTGGCGAGGCGGGCGGGCACGTCCCTGTGTCCGATTCAAAGTGCTGTGCTTTAGCCAGCACTGGTTTGGGAGAGCCCTGCACCGGCGTGGCGATCACAGCGGCGGCGGGACAAACTTGAAGGGGATGCGCACCCGGACATCCACCGGTTCACCGGCGCGCATGGGCGCTCGAAACACCCACGCAGACATCGCGGTCGCCGCGGACCAGCCGAACGCCTCGTCCGAGGCCGCGATGATCCGGGGCAGCCGCACCCGGCCGGTGCGATCGATGATGCATTCAACCTCCGCCGTTCCGGCCGGACGCCCCTGGGCCAGCAACGCCGGCGGATAGAGCGGCTGCACGCGAAAGAGGGGCGTGAGTTTTTCATCCAGGCCCTTCGCGCTGCCGATGGCGCCCTGCCGCATGGCCTGCAACACGCGCTGCCGTGGATCAGTGACATCCTCCGCGCCTGAGGCGACGGCCGCAAAGGTCGCCCGCCAGCGCAGGCGGACGGGCTCGTGCCGGCCTTCCTTCACCGCGGGCACAAATTGTCCGTGCTGCAGGGCCGCGGCCAGCGCCGGTCCATAGGGCGCGGCCGACGCTTCCTTGATTTCAATCTCGGTCACGGTGCCGCGGTTGGAAACGGTGAACTCCGCCACCGCCCAGCCGGCGTCCCCCTTCATGGTCTCATCAAAGGGCCAGACGGGATCGAGCAACGTCACCGGCTCCGGCTGCAGCGCGGACGGCTGGCCGTCGGGCGCAGTCAGGTCGTTCGCCGCCAGCATCTCGGACCGGCTGGCGGGCAACTGGTCAAAGGTCATCACGCCCTCCGCCTCAGCCTCGATGGCCAGACCGCCTTGGCGCGCCGGTTCGAACACCCATTCGGCGAGCGCCGCCAGCGCCGGTTGCACGAAATCCGGATGGTTCGCACCCACGATCCGGCAGGAACGCGCGCGTCCGTCGGTGCCCACCAGGCACTTGAAAACCGCCTCTCCCCGGAGGAGACGCTTCACCAGGATGTCCGGATAATGCCCCGGCGGCGTGACCTTGGGCTGCGGCTTGGTCGGCGCGATGGAATCAATGGACACCGGGGGCGCGGGCGGCAGGGTGCCGCGCCGGGCTTTCGGCAACTTCGGCCAGACGGCCGGCGTGTGCAGATCCACACAGGTCGCCACCGGATTGCCGGCCTGCAGGGCGGGACGGAAGCGCCAGGTCTGCACGGCCTTGGTCCAGGGCTCGACCAGTCGCGGATCGGCGGGATCCAGCACGCGCACGCCGGTCACGGCGCCGGTGGCATCAATGATCACGCGCAGGTGCACGGTGTGATTGCCCAAGGTTTCGCGCAGGGCGCCGGACCATTCCGGCGGCACCGCGTCGGCCAACGTCGTCTCGGCATCGATCACGAGCTCGCCGGCCGGGGCGCCCGACTGATCCTGGGCCGGCAACGCGACCGGCCAGACCAGCAATCACGACGCCAGGCAGCAGGAACGGAGGAATCGGCGCATGGGATCAGATTCGTTTTCGCGCCGGATGATTCAAGCGGGAAGGGGCATTGGTTAATACCCTATGCAAAAAGTCACAGCCTCACGCGGAGGCGCGGAGGACGCGGAGGGGACAATTTGCAGGGGTAGGTCAGCGCGCTTGCGCGCGCCCAAACCGCGCCCGCAAGCTGGCTGACCTACGGATAACGGCGCTTGAAAACCCCGCTTTCTCCGCGCCTCCGCGTGAAAAAATCCGGTCAACCCACCGTCAGATCACCACCGACTCCAACCCCGACAGATCCAGTTCCCCTTCGTAGCCGAAAGGAGCGGCCAGGACGGAGCCGAGTTGCAGGCGGCCTTGCTGCACATTCAGGCGCGGCCAACCGGCGGGGCTACGGATGTAGAGGTCGCCGTGGTGCTCGAGCATATGCGCCTGCACCGGCGCGGGGAACTGGCTCAGGCCGGCAAAGTAGTGGTGGCCGTTGCGCTCGATGCTGGTGACGCCGAGGGTGGCGGCGGCGGCGAGATCCTGGAGCAGCGCGACCGGGCCGATGTTCGAGAGGTCCTCGCCGCTGAGCATCGCGGGGAGTCCGACCGCGCGGCGCCGGGCGAGGAGGCAGGCGTTGGCCACGCCCTTGAAGATGCCCTTGCAGTTCTTGTGGCTCGTGCCGGCGTAGCCGAGGCCAAGCGCGGTGGGAAGGCTGGTGAGTTCGGCGTCGGATTCGTCGATGATGATCGGCGGCCGGTCGGGCCAGGCGCGGGCGAGCGCGCCGATGGCGGGCGTGAGCGCCACGTCGCGGTGCCAGGGCTGCTCGATGAAGAGCAGGCGGGACCAGAAGGCGGCGTCGCCCACGCCGGCCTGCAGGTCGCGCACGTAGTCGGCGAAGGCCGCGACCTCGTGGAAGCTCTCGTTGCCGTCGAGCGAATAGGCGTACCCGCCGCGACACTCGCGGGCGAAGACCCCGGCCATGCGGGCCAGCCGCGCATGGTCGCGCGGGGCGTCGCCGTTGATCTTCAGCTTGAAGTGGCTGAGGCCGTAGAAGCGGATGCAGGCGACGAGGGACTGCGGGAGGCCGTCGGTCACGCGCTCGTCGGCGGGAATTTCCTCGTCGGTGATCGGATCGGACAGGCCGACGGTGTGGCGGGCAAACACCCCGGCCGGCGGCGCGGCCGGCAGCCAGTCGTGTGCCGTGGTCCCCGCGAGGCTGGCGTGCAGGGAGCCAAGATCGAGGCCGAGGATATTGCCGTGGAGCGCGGTGGCGAGGGTGACGCCACGCGCACGGCAGAACGCGTCCAGCAGGGCGCGCTCGACCAGCGAGGTGCCGAACTGCGCGAGCAGCGGCGGAATCTTCTGCGCGGCGCCCCAGGCCGCCTGCGCGGAGTAAAGTTCGCGCCAGAAGGCGAACGGGGTTGCGGCCCTGACCGTGCGGGCATGGCCGACCGCGGCGCGGATGACGACGAGCATCTCGTCAATTTCCTCATGCAGGGCGCGGTTGGGATCCTTGGTAAACCACTTCGGCGGCAGGTGGTCGGCAGCCAGGCCGGTTTCAGTGCGGCCGGCAAAATCAAATTCGAGGCGCAGGAAGATGTGCGTGACCTCGGTCATCGTCGCGATGCCGTAGCGGAAAGGCATGCGGGCCTTGAGCGGGATGTGACTGAGGGTGGCAGCGCGAAGGGCGATCATGGGCGGCGGGAGGGGGAAAAGTAGTGAGTAGCGGGTAGCGGGTAGCGAGCATGGAGTGGGGGAAATAAGCAGCGGGTAGCGGGTAGTGAGTAGCGAGCATGAGTGAGGGCCGAAGGCCCGTGGACATAACAGCCTGGGGCGTTGCCCAGGCTGTTATGAGGCGCGCCGTTGGCGCTGCTGGAATCCTACTCGCTACCCGCTACGCACTACTCGCTACTACCGCCGCGAACATCTCCTCCGGTAACGGGCCGGCCTCGAAGTCGGCCAGGGCGGTTTTCAATTCCGCCAGGTTGCTGGCCCCGATGACGGTGCGGTCGATCTCGCCGAGGCTGAACATGAAGCGATGGGCCAGTTCGCGGAGCGTGAGGCCGTTTTTTTCCGCGAGGGCCCGCAACCGGATCGCGCGATCGATCTGCGGACCCCACACCCAATCCGGCCGGTCGCGCACAAATTCATCGTACCGGGATCCAAGCAGACCCATGTGCAGCGGACTCGCACCGTAAACCAGCACCCCGGCCCGCCGGAGCCGCGGCAGGTCGGCGGGAAGTCCGTCGAGAACGACGGGGTCAAGGCGCCGGAAGAGCATGACAACGTCGAAGGCGCCGGTTTCCAGGATGCCGTCCCAGCCCTCGCCGAATCCGCCGGCCAGACCCAGGTGCCGCGCAAGACCGTCGGCCTGCAACTGGCGCAGCGCATCGACGACGCGCGGACGATTGGCGGGAGCCACGTACTCCGGCTCGTGCAGGTAGAGGAGGTCCACCCGGGGCAGGCCGAGGGTTTCCAGGCTGCGCTCCAGGCTGGCGCGCAGGCCGGCGGAGGTGTGATCGAAGTCGAACTCGTGCGCGTCGCGGGCGGGGAGCCGTCCGACCTTGGTGCTGATGATGGGCCGCGGCCCGCGCCACTGGGCCAGCGCGCGGGCAAAGACTTTCTCAGCGTCGCCGTAAGCCGGGGCGGGATCAAAGGCATCGATGCCGTGCTCGAGCGCGTGGAGGACGGTCGCGACCGATTCCCCCGCGTCCACCGGCCGCCAGGCGCCGCCGAGCCCGGCGAGGCCGAGCACGAGGCGCCCGCGACCCAGGCCGCGGGCGGCGAGTTCGGGCGGGACCGTGAAATCAGTGCGGCGGGTGGGACGGAGCATGGGGAGCGGGCGGAATTAAGCGCAAAGACGCGAAGACGCCAAGGAACCGCAAAGATCGGATCGGACACCAAAGCTAACCTTTGCGATTTCTTCGCGACTTCGCGTCTTTGCGCTTAACCGGATCGAACGTTCGTTCATTTCCCCACGCTCCAGCCGCCGTCGGCCATCAGGGAGGCGCCGGTGACCAGGGCGGCCTCGTCGCTCGCGAGGTAGTGTGCGGCGGCGGCGATTTCCTCGGGGCGGCCCATGCGGCCGATGAGCTGCGTCGCGCTCATCTCGCGATAGGCCTGCGCGGGATCCGGATATTCCTTCAGCCGCGCCTGCACGAACGGCGTCTCGACGCGGCCCGGGCAGATGCAGTTGAAGCGCACGCCGTCGGCCGAGTGGTCGAGCGCGAGCTGCTTGGTCAGGCCGACGACGGCGAACTTGGTGGTCACGTAGGCGAGGCGGTCGCGCACGCCGATGATGCCGCCGATCGAGGCGAGGTTGATCACGCTGCCCGACTTCCGCGCGAGCATGGCGGGGAGAAAGGCCTTGGTGACGTTGAAAACGCCGCGGACGTTGACGCGGTAGAGCCGGTCGAGGTCGGCGGCGGTCGTCTGCAGAATGGTGCCGACGTGGCCGATGCCGGCGTTGTTGACGAGGAGGTCGAGCGGCCCGAGCCGGGCGGCGAGCGCCGCCGTGGCGTTTTCGTCGGCGACATCGAGCGGCACGAAGTCCGCGCGGCCGCCGGCCGCGGCGATGAGCGCGACCGTTTCGGCGCCGCCCGCGGGATTCAGATCGGCCACGTGGACCGAGGCGCCCGCCGCGGCGAACCGCTGGGCAATCGCCCGGCCGATGCCGGAACCCGCGCCCGTGACCAACGCCACCTTGCCCGTGAGATCGAACATAGGCCCGCAGGCATAGCCACGGGAAATGACGCTGTCGCGGTTTTTTTGAATCGGATTTTAAAAACACGGATCACGGATTTCACGGATCAGAGGATGGCCACTGGAGGCACAGAAACCTCAAAAGGAACCAATCCCAATTTACAGGAGGAAGCTGAGGGAGCAGAGACTGCAGATCCGATCCTCTGTCTCCTCCGTTATCTCCAGTGAACAGGTTTGGATCCCCATACCAAGATTGGGTTATGTGCTTTCCGTGCCTCTTGTGGCCATGGTTTGAGATTTCAATCCGTGCCATCCGTGCCTGCCCTCCGTAGGCCCGGCGAAGGAGGGTAATCCGTGGCTAAATGATTGGGTCCGTTCCGCTCCGTGGTTGCCAATTCGGCCCGGTGAGAGGAGAAAACCGCCCTACTTCCCCCCATGAAGATCATCGCGGTTCATGCCTACACATTAAGCCACCGGACGAAGCACATGTTCATCTGGCGCCAAGGCCTGCTCGGGAGCGATCCCACGGCTGAGGAGACCTGGCTGCGGCTCGTGACCGACGAGGGCGTCGAGGGCTGGAGCCGCACGCCGCGGGGCGGGATCGCGATGGACCTCGCCGTACGCCGGCTCAAGCCGTGGCTGCTCGGGAAGGATCCGCTGATGAAGGAGCGCCTGTGGCACGAGCTGTGGGAGATCGACCGCATCGAGGAGTTCCCGATGTACATCATGGGCTGGGTGGACACCGCGCTGTGGGACATCACGGCCAAGGTCGCCAAGCTCCCGCTCTACCAGCTTCTCGGCGGCTACCGCCATGAGATCGAGGCCTACGCGAGCACGGTCACCTACCCGACGACCGAGGAATACCTCGACGTAGCTGACCAGTGCCTAGCCCGTGGTTTCCGCGCCATCAAGCTCCACGCCTGGGGCGACGCCCGCAAGGACGCCGCGCTCTGCACCGCGCTGCGCAAGCATGTCGGGCCGGACATCGCACTGATGTACGACGGCTCGGCGGGCTTTGATCCCTACGAGTCGCTCTACCTCGGCCGCGCACTCGAG
>JBIJDP010000072.1:0-7968 GCA_044344065.1 Opitutaceae bacterium | reverse complement strand
CACCGAGGGCGTCATGGCTGACGGCAAGGAGAAGATGAAGGCCTTCAAGGACGAGCTCTCCGCCGACGAGATCAAGGACTTCGTTGCCTTCATTCGCGCGTTCAAGGCCTGAGTTTTGCACCGCTCAGCCTGACAAACGGTTTTCTTCGCCCGGACGGGACTTGCTTCCGTCCGGGCATTTTTTGATTTTCTGATCCACCCAGCCCACCATGTCCGACCCTGCCCCGTCACCCTTTGAACGCCCCGCAGTCAAACCGCGTTCCAACTTCAACAACTGGATCAGTGCCATCGGCGGCGTGTTGGCCGTCGGCGCCTTGTTCTCGTTCCTGTTCCTGGTCTGGATGGATCTCACGGGCAAGGGCAACAATCCCTACCTTGGCATCTTCACCTATGTGGTCGCCCCCGGATTCCTGATTGCGGGGCTATCGATCATGTTTTTCGGCGCCTGGGCGCAGCGCCGCTGGGCCGTCAAGCATGCCAACATGCCCGACAAGTGGCGGCTGGATCTGTCTACCACCGTGCACCGCCGGCTGGTGGTGCTTTTTGGCATCGGTGGCGTGCTTTTCCTGATGCTGAGTGCCTTCGGCAGCTATCAGGCGTATCATGTGGCCGAATCCAACGCCTTTTGCGGTGAGGTCTGCCACAAGGCCATGAATCCGGAGTACGTCACTTACCAGCGCGGCTCGCATGCCCGCGTGGATTGCGTGGACTGCCACATCGGCTCGGGCGCGGTCTGGTTCGTCAAGGCCAAGATCAACGGCGCCCACCAGCTCATCGCCTACACCCTCACGGATTATGAGCGTCCCATCGCGACTCCGCTGAAGAATCTCCGCCCCGCCCAGGACATCTGCGAAAAATGCCACTGGCCGGAGAAATTCCACGGCAACGTCGAGATGGTCTTCGATCATTTCCTGTCCGACCGGAAAAACTCCGCCTACACGGCGCGCATGCTGATGCATGTTAATACCAGCAAGCCGGGGAGCCCTCCTGGCGGTATCCACTGGCACGTGAACCAAAACGAGAAGGTTGAGTACTACGCGACTGATGAAAAGCGCCAGGAAATCCCCTGGATGCGCGTCACGAACCTCAAGGACAAGTCCGTGCGCATATTCCGTACGGAGGATTTCAAGGACGAACCGGACCCCGCGCGCATCCGCGTGATGGACTGCATGGATTGCCACAACCGGCCCGCGCACGTCTTCCCGACGGCCAACGACGCCGTCGAGGGCTCCATGGCCGCCGGCACCCTCAGTCTCAAGCTGCCCAACATCAAGCGCGTGGCCGTGCAGGCCATGACCCAGGAAAATCTCACGTCCGATGCGGATGCTCCCCGCCTGATCGAGGAATTCATGAAGGCGAAGTACAAGGATCCGGCGCAGGCGGCCGAGCTCCCCGCGGCCATCGCGGAAGTGCAGCGCATCTTCAGCGTCTCCATCTTCGCCGACCGCAAGGCGGACTGGCGCGTCTATCCGAACAACATCGGCCACAAGGACTGGCCGGGCTGCTTCCGCTGCCATGACAACCAGCACAAGACCGAGACCGGCCGGACGGTGAGCGGCAGCGACTGTACATCCTGCCACTCCATCCTGTCGCAGGGCAAGGGCGCCCAACTGGAGATGCTCTCCGCCAAGGGGCAGGATTTCGAGCATCCCGGCGGCGAACTCGATCCCGAGCTGAGCTGCGCGGACTGCCATAACGGCGGTATCCAAAAGTAGCGGCATGGTGAAGGGCGGGGTTTCCGAACCCCGCCTTGCTGGGGTAACGTAGTGCCGGTCTTCAGCCGGCACTTTTTCGTGTGAATCGACCGCCGAGGCGGCCTTGCAAGCGCGGGCTAAAGCACCGCGCTACGACTGGGCGGAGTCCGAAGGCAGGTCACAGACCTGCCCTACTTCATGCTTCGTTCCACTTCCGCCCTAAAAGATATTCGAATAGGTCCTATTCAATTATTGCGCATCATTGCGCAAGGGCTGCGTAGCCGGCGGGGGCGTTTGCGGGCATAATGAGGGCTTAGGGCGCAATGAATGCCGATACCCCTCGCTCGCCCGAGACCCCACCTGTCCGGAATTCACCGGCTGATGCTTCACGCCCCGAAATGAAAACAGCCCCGGAAATGCTGGAGGCGCGTCTCACCCGTCTGGAGATTTACCTCGGATTCAAACCGCTGACCGAGTCAGAGGCGGCCTATATTCTGGATTCCAGGGGCGCCGTCGCGGTGGCGCCGGCGCCGCCACCTGCGGAGGCCAAGGATGGGCTCGAGATGGAAATCGGCGAATACTGGCTGGCGCGCATCGGCATTGTCGCACTGATGATCGGGCTGGGCTTTCTGGTCGCCTATCCCTTTGCCCTTCCGGCCTGGGTGCCGAGCCTCATCGGCTTCAGCGCCTGCGGCTTCCTGGTGGTGGTGGCCCAACGCTGGCAGGCCGCGCTGCCGGAGATGGCCCGCCTGCTGTTCTGGGGCGCGCTCTTCCTGGGTTTCTTTGCCACCCTGCGGCTGCATTTCTTTGCCCCTTCACCTTTGCTGACCAGCCGCCCGCTGGCCATGGCCCTGATGGTGGCGGTACTGGCCGTGGAATACACCGTCGCCTTGCGTCGCGGCCAACAAACCACCGTCGTGCTGGTGACCCTGCTCGGTTTCGTCACGGCGATTGTCAGCGACTCAATGCCGGTGGCGCTCGGGCTGGTGGCGGCGATGGCGGGCTTGTCGGTGTGGCTGGTGCGGAGCCGTGACTGGCAGGCCCACTATGCGCTCGCACTCACTCTGGCCTTTCTGCTGCACCTCATGTTTTTGGTGGGGAATCCGCTGGCCGGGCATCCGGTCCATGGCGTGAAGGCAGCGCCATTCAACCTGTGGTTCCTCGCGCTGTATGCAGGCACGTTTGCCTTCGCGGGGTTCCTGCCCGGCACCAAGGACAAGGGGCTCATTTGGCGGATTGGCCGTCCGCTGGTCATCAGTGGCGGGGTGCTCGTGGTGGGCGCCCTGAACATCCTGCTGTTCCACCAGGCGGGCGTTCCCTGGATCGAGCTCGGCATGTCCGCCGGTTTTCTGGGTCTGGCGACGGCGGGCTGGTGGCATCGGGCGAGCCGCTACGCCACGTCCATCTATGCCTGCGCGGGCTACGTTACCCTCAGCGCATTCCTCGTGCGCTATTTCCCGGCACCGGCTTCCTTCGGCTGGCTCGCGTGGGAGGGTCTGCTGGTGGCGGCGACCGCGGTGTGGTTCCGCTCCAAGATCATTGTCGTTTCGAACGTCTTCATCTTCGCGGGCATCTACGTCGTCTATCTGCTCTTTGCCGCCGCCTCCGGGCCGGTGAACCTCAGCTTTGCCGTGGTCGCCCTTTTGACCGCGCGGCTGCTGAACTGGCAGAACGAGCGCCTCGAGCTCCGCACCGCGCTCATGCGGAACTTCTATCTGGGGGCCGCGACCGTGGCCGTGCCCTACGGCCTGTATCACACCGTGCCACCGGGCTGGGTGAGCACCTCCTGGCTGCTGGCGGCCGGCGTTTATTTCGGCGTGAGCATCTGGCTGAAGAATGCCAAATACCGCTGGATGGCCATGGGCACGGTTTTTGCCACGGTCGTGTACGTCTTCGTCTTCGACCTGTCCCGGCTCGCGCCCGCCTACCGCATCGTTTCCTTCCTGGTGCTCGGCGTGGTGCTGCTGGTGATCTCGCTCTTCTACGGACGTCGTCGGCGGCAGGAGACTGGGAGCTGACTTAACGTTCTCATTCTCGCAACGGGATACTTGCTTATGCGGAGGTGCGGAGAGCGCGGAGAAAGGCAGTTCCTAGGGTAGGGCCCGGCCTCCGGACGGGCCGCCTTTGGGTGGCGCACGTCAAGCCGCCCGTCCGGAGGCCGGGCGCTACCCAGCTCTCCCGTCTTTGGGGCTATCCACTGGATCGATTTGAGAAAGAAAAGAAGAAAGAGAGCCACAAACTGCAGCCTATGACCTGGCTTATTACCCCGGATTCTCCGTCGGCTGGTGCGCCGCCGGCAGGGCGGGACCACCGGTTGAACCGCCTAAACCCTCAAGGTGCGACCGCCGGTGGCGCCTGGTGCCCGTGCAACTGTTCGTGCGTGGGCTGATCGGCGCGGAGGAAAAGCTTGATCAGCACATAGAGGATGATGAAGGGCAGGATCATCAGGGCGGCGGCGATCGGCCAGCCTTCCTGGCCGTGCAGCTCCATCTTGTAGGTGGTGAACCCGCGCAGGCTCTTGGAGAAGAGCTGGCCACCGATGACCACGTTCCAGCGCATGGACATGACGCCAAAGACGATGAGCAGGGAGCTGATGAGGTAGAAGCGCCGGCGCACCCACATGGCGATCTGCCGGCGGAAGAGCTGGGTGGAGCCGAGCAGCACCAACGGCAGCAGGGTGCCGAGCAGCACCTGGCCGATCAGCAGCGTGTAGAACAGCTTGCCGGCGGCGAGCTGCTTGAGGATGTGGATTGATTCCTCCGCGGAATAGAGCCGGTGCAGCCAGTCGAGCCCTTCGACGGAGGCGTCCACCAGCAGGGCGTAGAACAGGAACTTGCCCATCTCGTCCACGCACGCGTCATTCACGGCCTGCCGGCGGACCCAGTTGATGAAATAGTAAAGCGCGACGCACAGGGCCATGCCGGAGACAATCGCGGAGAAGATGAAGATGACCGGCATGAGCACATTGCCCCACCAGGGATTGGCTTTCACCGAGCCGAAAATGAAGCCGACGTAGCCGTGCAGCAGGAACGCGGAGGGGACGCCGATGATGGTGATGGCGTCGCACATCTTCTCGTCCAGCCGCAGCGCCTTGGGTGACAGGTCGGTCACGCCGACGGTCATCACGCGGTAGATCCAGCCGCGCAGGCCCGGCACCTCCCGGCCCCAGACCACGAGGTCGCGACGGTAGTCGAACCACAGTTCGAGCAGCAGGACGGCCATGATGTACCAGGCGTAGACGAAGCCGAACATCGCCATGGGCGAGGTAAAGTGCGGCGTCATCATGACCTCGAGGCAGCGTTCCGGCCGGCCCAGGTGCAGCAGCAGCGGCAGCGGCGCGCAGATCAGGAAGGCCAGCGCGGTGAGCAACGCGAGCCGGTAGGCCGGTTCCAGGGCCTGGACCTTGAAGACCCGCACCAGCGACGCCATGATGAATGCGCCCGCGACGAGGCCGGTGATGTAGGGATAAACGACGATCAGAACGCTCCAGAGGAAGTTCTGCTCGTTGGGATACACATAGCCGTCAATCGGCATGACCGGGTGATTGGCGACGGCGGAGGTGGTGAGGACGAGGAGGTTCATGTCAGCGGACCTCCTTGTCCATGTTGGCGTAGCTCACCCGGGGACCGGTCCCGAGGTCGGGCTTCAGGACGTTGACCTTGTTCTTGCGGAAGAATTCCTGGATCGGGTCGTTTTCGATCGGGTTTTTCAGGTCGCCGAAAATGCGGGCCTGCGTGGGGCAGACTTCGACGCACGCCGGCTGCAGACCGCGGGTGATGCGGTGGTAGCAGAGCGTGCACTTTTCGGCCACCTTGGTCTCGGGATTGAGGAAGCGGCAGCCGTAGGGGCACGCCTGGATGCAGAAGCCGCAACCGATGCAGTAGTTCGGATCGACGAGCACGGCTCCGTCCGGGGTGTCGAACGTGGCGCCGACCGGGCAGACCTGCACGCAGGGCGAGTGTTCGCAGAGGTTGCAGAGCTTCGGGACGAAAAAGGACTTGAGGATCTCCTCGCGCGGCACGAGCGAGGGCGGGAAGCCGTTGCGGCCGCCGTTGGGTGAATCAACCAGGACCTCGCCGCGGGATTCGCCGGAGCCGGGCTTCGGTTTTTTGATGATGTAGCGCTCGATCCAGTTGCGGAAATAGGTGGTCGCCTCCGGAACGTGGTTCTCCTTCTTGCAGGCGTCCACGCACTGGCCGCAGCCGATGCAGCGGTCGATGTCGAAACACATGAGCCATTTGTGCTTGAAGGGATCGTAGCCCTTCGGGGCGAGGGTGGAGACGAGGGCCTTTTGCACGACCTGCTTGGCGGCGCGCGCCATGGGCTGCGCCATCAGCCAGCCGCAGATGCCGCCGAGACCGCCCAGCAGTTGGCGTCGGGTGAAAGAGGGGTTCATGGCGGGGACTCCTTGGGGTGGTGGGGCAGATGGCACTCGACGCAGGCGCCGTCGTAGTGGTCCTTCGCGACAATCTGCTTTTGCGAGACCGGCCGGGCCGGTTCCTCGCTGTGACAGCGCAGGCAGAGATTTTCGGGGATGGCGGTGGTCTTCACGTCCGGATTCTTGGCGTGGGCCAGGGCCGGTCCGTGGCAGCTCTCGCAGGAGATGCGCCGGTGTTCATGCTGGTCCTGCAGGGCGATGACTTCCTCGTGGCACTCGGCGCAGGCCTTGGCGCCCGCATAGACCGGCTCGAGGGCGGCGCGCTCGGCCAGTGCCGCGCCGCGGTAATGGCCGAATTCGCCGAATGAGTCCGGCTTCAAAAACATCCGGGCCACGCCGTAGGAGGCGATGATGAGCACGGTGAGCAGCACCAGGCGCACAATCTGGGGCGGCATCCGGAAGGCACTCATGATGCGGGTGGCGGATCAGGCCTTCAGGGAGCGTACGTGCTGCACAAGCGCCTTCAGGTCGTCCTCGGAGAGACCTTCGACCGCCTTCATGAGTTGCTTGCCGCCCTTGTCCTTCACGCCCTCCTTGAGCGCCTTCAGCGCTTCCTCATCGGTGAACTTGCTCTGCACGGCGGCGTCCGTGTAGTCGCGGATCTTGAGCTTCTTGCCCATTTTCGTCTGACCCTTGCCATCGGCCCCGTGGCACTTGGCGCATTGTTCTTCCCAGTTGGCGGAAGCGTCGGCGGCGGTCACAGAGACGGCCGGGACAAGGAGCAACAGGACCGCAATCAGGGCATGGTTCTTCATGGGGTATGGGGTTGGCTGCACGAGGCAGCGGGGGGTGGGAGGGGTACTGGCCTTGACGGTGTGAGTATCACTGGAAGCGCGGGAGGCCTCTACCTTGGGATTGTCCATCGATGCGCATTTTTTGTTTTTGTGGCCTCCCCCGGCGGCGGTGCCGGGCGGTTGCGCCGCGGGGCAAGATACGCTCACGCACTGACAAGCGGTGCGTAGCCCGGCGGCCCGCCGGTGGACTATGATGGCATACGAGGGAAAATATGAATTCGGACAACAATCGCCGGTTCCCGCGACTCCACTCGAGGTGGACGCTGATGCTGCTAGTTGCCTGGGCGTGGTCACCATTGCTGGTGGCAGGCCCGGCCAAGACTCCGCCCGCCGTGCCCAACGATGAGTGCATGGATTGCCATGAGGCGGAGTTCAAAGCCCCGAAGAAGGGCGAACCGAAGGTGTGGATTGGCGTGAAGCCCGAAAACTACGCGGCCTCGGTGCACGGCAAGCTGGACTGCGTCGAATGTCACACGTCCATCACGGAGGCCCCGCACGACTCAAAGCTGCCCGCCGTGTCGTGCGTGGGTTGCCACGAGAACACGGCGGCCAAGCACGCGTTTCATCCCCGGCTTGCGCTCAGTCCCGTGCCCGCGGGGAAGGACACCGATTGCAAGGCCTGCCACGGCACCCACGAAACGGTGGGGGCGAAGCACGCGGACTTTGCTTTCACGGCGGCCCGGCAGATCAAGGCCTGCGGCCAGTGTCACGAGGAGGCGGCCAAGTCCTACCAGGCTTCGGCGCATGCCTACCGTCCCGGCACCGGGGCGCGCGTGACGCCCGATTGCCTCAGTTGCCACCGTGAGAATGTCACCAAGGCCGATCCCGCGCTGGCGGCCGGAACCCTGAAGCTGGCGCAGGTCAAACTCTGCGAATCCTGCCACGTCAGCAACGTCGAGGTGGCCGGCCTGTCGCACCTCGGCGCGAAATTTGTTTCCGGCTTCGATCACTCCGTGCACGGCGCGGCGCTGGCCGAAGGCAAGGCCGATGCCGCCAGTTGCGTGGACTGCCACGGGGCGCACGCCATGAACAAGGCCGCGGT
>JBIJDP010000071.1:0-7972 GCA_044344065.1 Opitutaceae bacterium | reverse complement strand
GAGATCCTCGACCGCGTCGGCGGCGGCGACAGTTTCGCCTCCGGTGTGCAGTTCGGTTTCATGGAGTTCAACGACGCGCAGAAGGCCGTCGAGTACGGTGCCGCCCACGGCGCGCTCGCCTCGACCACGCCGGGCGACACCTCCATGGCCACCCGCAAGGAAGTCGAGAAGCAGATCAAGGGTGGCGGCGCCCGGGTGGTGCGATAAGCGTTTAAGCAGACGTAGTCGTAATCGTTCTCGTTCTCCCCGCCCGGGCCTCATGCCCGGGCTTTTTTCTTTCGCGGATGGGAGTGCAGGTGGATTCGCCCAAGCCAGTGCCGGCTGAAGACCGGCACTACGCGGCAGGCGCCGCAGAAACGTAGTACCGGTCTTCAGCCGGCACCGGTTTTAGCGCGGTGCTTGCCGGCGCTCTAGCGCAACAACGCAATCAATCTCGCCCGCGTAGGCACGCCGTACTTGGCGAGGCAGGCGCTGACCTGGTTCTTAACCGTGCGCTCGGATTTGCCCAACGCGGCGGCGATCTCGCGGTTGCTCAGGCCCTGGCGCAGGTGGACGCAGACCACCTCCTCCGCCGGCGACAGGCGCCCGGCCTCGAACGGCGTCGGGGCGAACTCCGACGCCAATTCCCGCCAACTGGCGGTGGCGGAAATATGGGTCATGCCCGCCATGGCTGCGAAACCGAAAGGTGTTTCCGGTAGGCCGCCAGCTGGCTGGCGCGGTCAGAGCGGGAGCAAGTTCCCTGCCTGCTCGTCGGCTGCATCGTTACGCCTCAGCGCATCAGCTCGCGCTTCTTCAGGTCGGCGGCGCCCTTTTCAATCAGCACCGGATCAACCTTCACGCCGGCCTTGGCCAGCGCGGCATCGAGGATGGCCTCGCCCTTCAGGTAGCCGACGACGATGTCCACAACCTTGCCCTCGCGGTCGATGATGTACTGCGTGGGAATGCCGCCGACGCCGTAGAGATTGCGCGAGACCCGCTCGGGCTTGCGCTCGGCCGGATCGTGCGTCCAGACGATGTCAGGATATTTCTTCTGGTTGGCCGTCACCCACGACTCGAACTTCTTGCGGGTGTCGCTGGTGCAATTGGCGAGGACCACCACGCCCTGGTCCTTGTAGTGCGCGGAGACTTCCTGCGTGTGCGGCATGGAGGCCATGCACGGCCCGCACCACGTGGCCCAGAAATCGAGGATGACAACCTTGCCCTTGAAGTCGGACAGTTTCACATCCTTGCCCTCGAGAGTCTGCGAGGTGAAGTCGGGCGCCATAGCCCCGACCTTGAGCTGCTCGACCCGGGGCTCCGGCGGGGCTTCCTTCGAATCGGCCGCGGTGAAGACCTTCTTCGGCATGTCCTCCGGCGCGAGCTTGATGCCGGCGCGGAGCAGGAGGTTGCCCAGTGAATCGGCGATGCCCTGGCCGGCGCCGACGTAGAAGCCAAGCAGTTTGCCCGAGGCATCAATCACCACGTTGTTCGGGATGGGCGCCATCGCGCCACCGGCGAACACCATGGGGATGACCTTGCCGTAATACTCGCGGGAAACCACCTGGAAGGCCTTCTTTTCCTCGTCAGTCAGCTCCTCGAACGGCTTGGCCGGGCGCGGGGCCCCGCCCGCCGGATCGAATACGACCGGGAAGGAAATCTTGGCCGCGTTGGCCGCATGCCACGTCTTGAAATCCTCGCGGAAGCCGTAGGCGCCGACGCCGAGGAAGAGCACGCCTTGGGCGGCATATTTTTTCGCCCAGGCCTCCTGGAAGGCGAGCGCGTCCTCGGGAATGCCGTAACCGGCGCCCCAGAAACTCAGCACCACGGTCTTGCCTTTGGACAGCTCGGAGAACTTGACCGGATTGCCGGCAATGTCCTCGGCGGTGAAATCAGGCACGGGCTCGCCGGCCTTGAGCTTGCCGTAGCTCTCGCGGAACCTCGGCTTGGGATTCTTCTCCTCTTCCGCGGCGGCGGCGGCGCGCTCGGCCTCGGCCTCGGCGGCGGCCTTGAGCTGGTTTTCGCCCTCCTCGACGCGGGCGGGGTCCACCTTGATGCCGGCCTTCGCCAGCGCGGCCTCGGTGCGGGCGTCGCTCTCGCCGCCGTTGCCGACGATCGTGGCGACGATCTTGCCGTCGCGACCGATCACAAACTGGCACGGGATGCCCGTGACATGGTAGAGCCTGGAGGAGGCGCGTTGCTCAAACGTGGCGGAGCCGCGCTCGTTGGGATCGAAGAAGAACTGCAGGTTGGGATACTTCGGCTGGTTCTTCGGGATCCATTCCTTGAACTTGGCGTTGGTGTCGCTGGTGCCGGAAGCCACCACGACCACGCCCTGATCCTTGTAGGCGACGGCCAGCTTCTGCGTGTGCGGCATCGACGCGATGCACGGCCCGCACCACGTGGCCCAGAAATCGAGGATGATGACCTTGCCCTTGAATTCGGCCAGCCGGGTCTCCTTGCCGTTGACGTCCTGCATCACGAAGTCGGGCGCAACCGCACCGGCACCGAGGGTCTCGATGCGCTGCGCCAGGGCCATGCCACCGCCGGCGCTGCCCTTGGGCTGGATGAGGCCGGCGGGGACGGAAGCGGGGCGGACGCCAATCAAGTCCTTCATCACCTGCTCGGCGGCCGCCTTGTCCTCGGCGTTGAGCTTGATCTCGGCGCGCTCGAGGGACTGGCGCATCCAGGCGGCGACCTTGGGTCCCATGCCGATCATGCCGCCGCGGAAATCGCCATCGGCATTGACCACCATGAAGGCCGGATACATGCCGATGCCGAACTTCATGTAGGAGAGGGATTCCATGACGGCCTTGCCGGCGGGATCCCAGGACACGGTGTAACCCAGGGCGGCGGCGTTGGCCTTGGCCCAGGCGTCGAATTCGGCCCGCTCGGTGGCGACGTTGATGGCCCAGACGGCGAGGCCCTGGTCCTTGTAGGCAGCAAAGATCTTGGCGAGTTCATCACCGGGGGCGCGGGCCCCGGTCCAGAAAGCGACAAACACGGGCTTGCCCTTGAAGGAGGACAGCTTCACTTCGCCGCCGTCCACGCCGATGGCGGCAAAATCGGCGATCTCGTCGCCGTACTTGACGTTGCCAAGCTGGATGGTCGGCGGACGCAGGGCGGCGGTCTTGCCCGAGGCCGGGATGGCGGCGGTCTTGCCCATCATCGGGATGAACTTGGGTCCGGCCGCCGGCTCGGGCGGCAGGTGCGAGAGATCGATCGGCAACCCCGCCTTGGCGAGGAGCCGGGTGACGTTGGGATTCTCGCCGGGCCCGCCGCCGGCGGTCATGCCGACCACGCGGCCGTCGCGGCCGATCATGTAGAGCGTGGGAAAACCGCTCACGCCGTACGCGGTGTTGAAGACGGATTTGTCCCAGTCCTTGCCCGCGGCATCATGCGCGGTGAGGAACTTGTACTTGGCGGCGTTGCGCTTGACCCAACCGTCGTAGTTCGCCCGCGAGTCGGAGGCGCAGACGGCGAGGATGACGAAGCCTTCCTTGGCAAACTTCTCCGCGAGTTCGCTGTTGTGCGGCATGGAGGCGACGCACGGTCCGCACCACGTGGCCCAGATGTCGAGCAGCACGAGCTTGCCGCGAAAGTCGGAGAGCTTCACGGCCTTGCCGGCGGCATCAATCACGGTGAAGTCGGGGGCGAGGTCGCCGACCTTGGGTCCGGGGCGGGTGAAGGCCGGGGCGTCGGCGGAGGCCGGGACCGTGGCGGGGGTCTGCGCACAAAGCGCGGAGGCGAACAGACTGGCGCAGACGACCAGAAGCAGGGGGAGTTTTTTCATGAGAGGAAAAGCGGACCGCTCATCGAGCGGGAAATGACAGAACTGCAGGTTGGTTAGGGTTGAAAATGCCGGACGGAGCCGCGCGCCTTACTTCAGCGGCGGCAGGTGGGAGACGTCGACGGGCAGGCCGGCCTTGGCGAGGAGCCGAACGACCGCGGGATTCTCATTGGGCCCGCCGCCGCCGGCGCGGCCGACGATCCGGCCCTCGCGGTCGAGGACAAAGATCGCGGGCAGCATGCTCACGCCCCAGGGGGCGGTGATGGCGGATTTGGCCCGATCCTTGCCGGCGGGATCATGCGCCGTGGTGAATTTGTAGGCGGCCGCATTTTTCTCGATCCAGCGGTCGTAATTTTCGCGGGTGTCGGACACGCAGACCGCCAGGACCACGAGTCCGTCGCCGGCGTATTTTTCCGCGTAGCCGCTGTTGTGCGGCATGGAGGCGACGCACGGGCCGCACCACGTCGCCCAGAAATCGAGCAACACGATTTTGCCGCGGTAGTCGGAAAGCTTCACTTCCCGGCCATCGGGCCCGACGGCCAGCAGCTCCGGCGCGGACTCACCGGCCCGGGGGCCGGCGAACATTTTCTTGGAAGCCGGCTTGGTCGCCGGGGGCGAAGCGGGGGCATCGGCCCCAAACGCAACACCGCCCAAGAGCAGACCGCTGCAGAAAATCGCGAGGAGACGGAGGGAAGAAAGACTCATGAAGGTAGAAGGGAAATCCACCGCCGGGAGATTGGAACCCGGCGGTGGACGGAAGACGCAAATCAGACCCGGCTGGTTACAGCCGGTTACAATTAGAACGGCAGCAGGAACGAGAACTCGTACGCGCGGCCGAGGATCAACTGGCTGTGCAGGCCGGCGTTGAAGCCCCAGAGCGTGTCAGAGAACGGCGGCTCCTTGTCGAAGACGTTGTTCACGCCGAGGCTCACGCGGAGGTTCTTGCCGTAGCCGCGCCAGACGCCGCTCTTGAACTCGTAGCCCGCGCGCAGGTCGAGCTTGGCGACGGAAGGCGTCGGGTAGAAGGTGACGGACGTGGAATTGGCGACGTGGACGCTGCCGGCGTTGTTCGTCTCGAAGCCGTCCATGTACCAGAGGAAGGCGGCGGCGTTCCAGGAGTCCTTGCTCCAGAACACGGCGGTGTTGTACTTCCACTTCGGGGGCGAACCGGTGTCTTCCTCCAGCACGACGGCGGGCTGGCCCGGCGCAACCTGGCGGGTGGACTCCAGCGTGCGGCTCGCGGCGAGATTGATGCGGACGCGGCCGAAGTTGTCCCAAGGCAGGACATAGTCGGCGACAAAATCCATGCTCCGATTCACCACCTTGCCGAAGTTGATGAAGGTCTGATTCACCCCGGTGATCTGTCCGGGCTGGTTAAGGGCGATGTCGGCGGCTGTGGCGGCGGCGCGCGTGATGCGCTCGGGGAAGAGGGCCTCGTTGTTGATGATGTTCTGCGCGGAGAGAATCTGGAGGACATCCTTCTGCTGGGTGTCGTAATAATTGGCCTGCAGGCTGAGGCCCTTCGCAAACTCCGGCTCATACACGACGCCCGCGAAGGAGGTCTCGGACCACTCCGGCTCCGGCGTGGGGCTGGAGCCACGGGAAACGATGACGCCGGTCGTGGAGGGCGGCGTCCGGCGCGGATCCGTCAGCGTCAGGGTCTGGTTGGGCGAGACCACCAGATACTCGGTGACGCCCGGGGCGCGGAAGCCTTCGCTCCAGCTCGTGCGCAACAGGACCGACTGCACCGGACTCCAGGAGGCGCCGAGCTTCGGCACCGAGGCATTGAACGGACCGTTTTCCTCGTAGCGTCCGGCCAGTTGGAAATCGAGGCGCTGGAAGAGCGGCCGCGCGTTCTGCTTGCCGAAGACCGGCACGAAGAACTCGGCGAAGAGGGCGTTGGAGTCCTGCTCACCTTCAACGATGGACTCGGTGGCCACGGGCACGACCGCGGTGGAGAAGGTCTTGGAGCGGCTCCAGACCTCGGAGGTGGCGGCCGAACCGCCAAAGGCCAGCTTGAGGGTGCCGCCCCAGTACTCGAACAGGTCGCCGTCGGCGGAGAAGTCGAAGCTGGTGTAATTCGAGATGCTGTAGACCGAGGGCAGGATCGTCAGCGTTTCCAAGATCGCGAGCTGCGAGGGCGCGCCAGCCGCGGTGTAATCGATGAACGGATTAAACCGCTTCGCGGGATCGGCGTCGATCAGCAGGTTGGCGAGGCCCGGCCCGTGGAAGTTGCGCGTGACCTGATGGTGGCCCTGCTCCTGCCACGAGGCGCCGAGTTCGTACTGCCAGGTGCCGATGCGGCCCTGCACGCCGGCGTCAACGGCATCGGACACCGTGCGCACGTCCTGCAGGGTCGAACCCCATTCCGCGAGGACCATGCCGACATTCACGTTCTGATTAAAGGGATTGAAAGCCGCGGGCAAGAGGACCGCCGTACCGAAGCCGCCCGTGATGGACGTGACCGGCTGGGAGCGGGAGACGGCCTTCGATTCACTGGTGCGGTAATTGGCGTAGGCCTCGAGCCGGTCGTTGATGCGGTACTTGAGCGAGGCGTTGGCGCCGCGGCGCTCGGACTTCGGGATCAGGTCGAGGAATTCCGCGGTGTTCATCCGGCGCTGGCCGGTGGCGTTTACAAAAGTGCTGTTGGGCGAATTCGTGGTGATCGGGAGGAATTGGGCGATCGTCGGGGTGGCGTTGGAACCGACCGGCACCGCGACGACGCGGATGCCGGGGATGGCGTTGAAGTTGCCGGAGACCGTGCCGCCCGAGGCCTGGATGACGGCAGGGTAGCCCCAGTTCAGGGTGTAATTGCGGCCCATGTAGGCGGCGTTGGTGCTGAGCAGGGTGCCCACCGTTTGTGCGGAATGGTCCTGGTGTTTGGAGTAAACGCGGTCCGAGGCGGCCAGATTCTGGCGGTCGTAGTAGTCGATCGAGACCGTGCCGCTCAGCTTGCCGTAGGCGAAGCCAGTGGTGACGGAGGCGTTGCGCTCGCGGCCGCCGCCATGCTCGGAGGCCTTGTAGCCGCCGCTGATCTCGGTGCCGGTGTAGTTCTTCTTAAGGATGATGTTGATGACACCGGCGACGGCATCGGCGCCGTAGATGGCGGAGGCGCCGTCGGTGATGACCTCGATGCGCTCGATCATGCCGAGCGGGATGGTGTTGAGGTCGACGAAGCCCTGGCGGGTGTCGGTCGCGCGGTTGCCGTTGCCGGACTGGGCCACGCGGCGGCCGTCCACGAGCACGAGGGTCGAGCCGGCACCGAGGCCGCGCAGCGACACGCCGGACACGCCGGTCTGGGTCGGGATGGCGGCGGAGGCGCCGAGCACGAAGTTGAAGGCGGGCGAGGAGGTCTCGGTGCGCTGGCCGAACTCGGGATTGAACTCGTCGGGCGCGCTGCCGCGGCCGGAGGCGATGCCCGAGTAGGCCTGGGGAATCCGGTTCAGGAAGTCGGCGAGCGTCATGGCGCCCGTGTTCCGGATATATTCGTTGTTATAGTTGCTGACCGGCGAGGGACCCTCGAACTCGGTCTGGCGGATGCGGGAGCCGAGGACTTCGACGGCCTCCAGTTTGACGAGCTTGACGTCATCGTCCGTTCCCTGATCGCGGGCGGTCGCGCTCTGCGCCGCCCGGGGGCCGTTTGGGCTGTCGTCCCTCCGGACGGCCAGGGCGCCGGTGCTGGCGTCCTGCACGGCGGAGAGGCCGGTCGAGGCCAGCATCAGGTCGAGGGCCTCGCGGGCGGAAAACTCGCCCTTCACGGCGTTGGTCTTCACGCCGCGCACGCGCTCGACGGGGTAGACAATCTGTTCGCCCGACTGGTCGGTGTACGCCTTCAGGGTCTGCGCGGCGTCGGCCGCCGGCAGATCAAAGGTCTTCTTCGACGATTCCGCGGCGACCGCGGTGACGGTCAGGGCCAGGAAACCAAAAGCGGCCAGCAGGAGGCCGCGGAACAACCGGACGGAAGTCCGGGCAGGCAGGGATGGATAGGTCATGGGTGTGTAAGCAGGTCGCCAGTGCAGACGAACGGCAAAGGGGTTTCCGTTAGACAAACTGTCATAATAATCCCGCGGCCGGAGGAGCCGCGGGCAGGACAGACCGGCGTTATTGCAATTCGTTCAACATAGCGGGTTCGCCCGCCCGGAAGCGCGACCGCCCTCGGTCGCAATCGGGCGCAATCGAGATTGATTCTTCGCGGTGGAAAGGCAT
>JBIJDP010000491.1:0-3043 GCA_044344065.1 Opitutaceae bacterium | reverse complement strand
AAGCAAAACACATGAAAACAAAAGTCATCCTCCTCACCTCCCTGATCAGCCTCGGTCTCCTGACCGGCGCTTCGGCCTTCGCCCGCGGCGGCGCCGGCGGCAATGGCGGCGGCAACCGCGGCAGCGGCGCCGGCACCCCGGTGCGCGACGGCTCGGGCCAGTCGGTCAACCGCGGCAATCCCAACTCGAAGGGCGTGCCGCTCAAGGACGGGTCCGGCAAGGCCACCGCCCCCGGCAAGGGTGCCAAGGATGGCACCGGCACCCAGGCCAATTGCCCGAATCCCTGATCGGACGTCCCATTCGCCCTGATCCCAAGAGTCGGCCGCCGGCCGGCTCTTTTTTTTCGCCCGGCGCACCCGATTGCCTTCCGGGCCGCGCCACCCATCGTTGGGTCGCGCCTGCAGCCATGGATTCCCTCTCCTTCCCTGAATTTCTCCGCCATCACCCCTGCATCCTCGGCGAGGGCGCGGTCATCGAGCGCCTGCGCAGGCAGCCGGCCACGGCCCTCGATGCCCACCTCGTCAATTCCGCCTTCGTCTACGATCCCGCCAGATGCGCGGCCATGGCGGCGATCTACCGGCAGTATCTTGAGATCAGCCGGGCCCATGATCTGCCGATGTTGATGTCCACTCCCACGTGGCGGGCCAACGCGGAGAACATCGCCGCCGCCGGCTGCGGCGGACGCGAGGTCAACGCCGACAATGTGCGCCTGCTGCAGTCGCTCCGCGCGGAAACGGGAGCCCATGCGACCAGGGTGATGATCGGCGGCATGATCGGCTGCCGCGGCGACGCGTACCGGCCGGAGGAGGCCCTGCCGGCAAAGGAAGCGCGGGTGTTTCATGCCTGGCAGGCCGACCACCTCGCCGCGACCGGGGTGGACTTTCTCCTCGGCATCACCCTGCCCGCGCTCAGCGAAGCCACCGGCCTCGCCGCCGCCATGGCCGCAACCGGCCGGCCTTACGTGATGAGCTTCGTCGTGCGCCCGGCCGGCACGTTGCTCGACGGCACGCCGCTCAAGGAGGCGATCGCGACGATTGACTCCACGGCCACGCCCATGCCGACCGCCTACCTCATCAATTGCACGCATCCCGATTTTGCGCGGGCCGCGCTGGCCCATCCGGTCAACTCCTCTCCCCTCGCCCGGCAAAGGATCATTGGCGTACTCGGCAATACCGCCGCCCTGAGTCCCGAGGCCTTGGAGGGACAGGAAAAACTGATCGAGGCCGATCCCGGCCATTTTGCCACCGCCATGCTGGGACTGCGCCGGGACTTCGGCATGAAGGTTCTCGGCGGCTGCTGCGGCACCGACGACCGGCACATCCGCTGCCTGGCCGGGTTTCTGTCCGATAACAACGGGCCATGAAAAGGCATTCAGCAGCAGGGAAGACCTGAAAAACATAGACGGATTTAATCTGGAACTCAGGAACATTGGAAACAGAGGGCCACCGGGCTTTCTTTCCTGCCTTCCTGAGTTCCAGATTCGTTTTCAGCGGCTCCTTGATGGCGGCCACGGGCGTGAGCACGTGGATCACACGCTGCGCACGCCATGACTCCACTCGCTCACGCTCGTAGCTACCCGAAAGTCAGAATGTTGGAGGTGACTGACAGAGACATAAGCCTGCGCAGCCTACGTTCGGAAAATACCGGCCGCATTTGCACCCGGCCGCCTTGTTCGCATCGTTGGACCTCCATGAAAGTTTTTCTCCTCACCCTGCTCGTCATTGCCGCCTTCCTGGCATTCAGCCGCCTGGCCCGCGGGCAGACCATTGATTCCGCCGAGGCCGCCAAACGGGTGGCGGGCGGCCAGACCGTCCTTGTCGACGTGCGCGAACCCGGCGAATGGGCCGCCACCGGCGTGGCCGCACCGGCCGTCCTGCTTTCGCTCAGCGATCTGCAGGGCCCGCGCACCAACTGGAAACTGTTTCTCGAGGAGAACCGCGGCAAGGAACTCATCCTTTACTGCCGCTCCGGCAACCGCTCTGGCATCGCCGCCCGCATCCTCACCAAGGAAGGCTGGACCACCGCCAACGCCGGCGGCTTCAAGGACTGGTCTGCCGCCGGCCTGCCCGTGCGCCAGGTCGGTGCCAAGTGAGTCAATCGCATTGCAACCTCGTAGCGCGGTGCTTCAGCCCGCGCTTGGACCGCTACGCTGGCATTTATCGTGGCCGAATCAGTGCCGGCTGAAGCTCGGCACTACGTCAGGCCGGCAGGTCAGAGACCTGCCCTACTCCTGCCAGTTCTTCAACCGGGCGGCGTGGATGAGGCACACGCAGTCGCTGCCGTCCTGCGTGGACAGCCAGTGCGGTTCGAGGGCGGCAAATTCCTGGTCCATCGCGGCGCGGAGGCCGCCCACCTCGATGAGCACGATGCCGTGCGGCTTGAGGCGGGTGCGCGCCTGGCGCAGGAGCTTGCGGATGATGTCCAGCCCGTCGGTGCCGCCATCCAGCGCGAGCCTAGGTTCGCGGTGAAACTCCGCCGGCAACCGGTCGCAATGCCCGCTGGGCTCGTAGGGCGGATTGCTGAGGATGACATCGTACTTGACCGCGGGCACCTCGTCGAAGACATCGCTGCGGTGCAACTTCACGCGCCGGGCGAGGTCAAAGGCGTGCACGTTGATCTTCGCCACTTCGAGCGACTCGGCCGAGAGATCAATCGCGTCCACGCGCGCCTTGGGAAAATGCCGCGCGAGCAAAATGGCCAGGCAGCCGGAGCCGGTGCAAACGTCGGTGACATGCGTGACCTTGGCGGGATCCGGCAGCCAGGAGTCGAGCTGCCCCGGGATGATTTCCAGGAAATAGCTGCGCGGGATGAGCACGCGCTCGTCCACGTAAAAGCGCAGGTCGCCCAGCCAAGCCTCCTGCGTCAGGTAGGCTGCAGGGGTGTGATCGCACACGCGCCGGCGGAAAACTTCCGCAAGCTTCATGCGTTCACCGGCCGTGAGTTTCCGGGCCAGCACCTCCGGGCCGCTGTCGAGCGGCAGCCCGAGGGTGCGCAGAATCAGGTAGAGCGCCTCGTCGTGCGCATCGGTGGCGATCTGCCCGAG
>JBIJDP010000233.1:0-4933 GCA_044344065.1 Opitutaceae bacterium | reverse complement strand
CCACCATGCGCTTCAGCCAGCCACCGGGCGTGGCGAGTCGCTCGGTGCCGGCCAGCGGGTCTGCCTTGCCGCGCGCCATGGGTCAGCCGGCGATGAGCCGGTAGATCAACAGGAACGGTGCGGCCACGATGCCCATGACCGCGCCCAACACCATGCGGAAGGCCGGGATATTGATCGCGATCAGGATGATCAGGAAGCTCCAGCGTGAGAGGTTGAGAAAGGTCTCCTCGGTCATGCCGGCGATGTGCCGCATGACCCGGCCGCCATCGAGCGGGGGCAGCGGGATCAGGTTGAAGACGGCCAGCAACACGTTGATGCCGATCAGCTGGACGAAGAGCTCGGCCGTCCGCGGTTCCACCCGGAACAGCATGCCGCCCACCACGGCTGACACCAGCGCCAGGGCGAGATTGGAGCCCGGGCCCGCGAGGGTGGTGAGAATCTCGTCGCGCTTGCGGTTCTTGAAGTTGGTCACGTTGATCATCACCGGCTTGCCCCAGCCGAACAACAGGCCGCCGGGCAGGACGAAGATGCAGAGCAGCGGAAAAATCACCGAACCGAGCAGGTCCATGTGCGCGATGGGATTGAGTGTGACGCGGCCATCACGTTCCGGCGTGTCGTCGCCGAGCTTGTGCGCCGTGACGGCGTGCGCCCATTCGTGGATGCACAGGCTGGCGATGAGGACGATGTAGAAGATGAGGCCGCTGCGCAGGGTCTCGGGATCGATGCCAAAATCCATAGGACCTTACTTGTCGTCGCGGGCTGGTAGCTGCGCAACCAGCTTTTGCTTCTGGGCCTGCAATTCCGGCTCTGTGATCATCGCCAGCACCAGGCGCGCATGGTCGGTCTTGCCCTGCTTTATCAGGATATTGGCCGCGTGCAGGCGCATCGTTTCCCGCTCGATGTTGGTGGCCGCCTTCTCTTCCAGCGCGGCCCATTCCCTGAGGGCCGCATCCCAGTCGGGCTTGGCGAGATCGTAGAACGCCTCGGCGTAGCGGTAGGCGAATTCAAAGCGGTCGGGTGCCAGCGCCGCGGCCTGGCGGAAGGCTTCGAGCATGTTTTGGTCCAGGCTCTCCCGGCTCCACTCCCCGGCCTTGAGGAAATCATCGCGGGCCTCGGCCAGCAGGGTGCCGAGCTGGTAGTGGTAGAGCGGCTCCCTTGGCGCGAGTTTGATGGCGGAGAGAAAATAAGAGACGGCCTCCAGCGGCTGGCCCGTCTCGGCCAGCAGGTTGCCAATCTGGTTCTTGACCACCGCAATGTTGGGATCGATCCGGTTGGCCTTCATCAGCATCACCAGGGACTCGCGGCGCATGTCCACCTTGCCCAGGAGATAGCCGTAGGCGGCGTACCCGTCGGCGCTGTTGGGATTGTTGCGCAGGAACACCTCGTAGTCATGGACGAGGGCCTGCGCCTGCTCCTGAAAGCTGGCCTGGTCGAGCTTCCCGCCCTGTTTCTTCGCCTCGGCAAACAGGGCCTGCTGGCGCTCCAGCAACTGGCGCAGCGACCGCTCGGTCATGGTCTCACTGGCAGGTTCGGCGGCCGCCAGGGCGGTGCAGAGCAAAAGGAGGCAGCAGAGGATTCTCATGGGTTCGCAGGCTGCGACACCATCAACCCGCCAGGGTGCCCGCGTAAACATTCATCCGTTCGCCCCGCAGGAAACCGACCAGGACCTGGCCGCTGGCCCGGGCGAAATCCACGGCCGCGCTGGTGGGCGCCGAGATGGCCGCCACCGCCGGAATCCCCGCGGCCAGCGCCTTTTGCATAATTTCAAAGGACACCCGGCCGCTCACCAGCAGAATGCTGCCGGCCAGGGGCAATTCGCCGGCCAGCAGCGCATGGCCCGCCACCTTGTCGAGGGCGTTGTGCCGGCCCACATCCTCCCGCACGACGCGCAGGTTGCCCGCCGCGTCAAACAGCGCGCTGGCATGCAATCCGCCGGTGCGGTCAAACGCCGGCTGGGCCGCCCGGAGCCGGTCGGGCAATGCCGCCAGCACCGCCCTTGACGGCACCAGCGGAGTGGCGATGGGCGCAAATTGCGCCCGCACCGCCTCGATGCTCGCCTTGCTGCAGATGCCGCAGCTCGACGACGTGAACACATGCCGCGTCAGCCGTTCGAGGTCCAGCGCCGTGCCCGGGGCCAGGATCACATCGAGGATATTTTCCTCGGGGGCCCCGCCGTCAGCCCGGCAGTAGACCATGTCGAGCACTTCCTCGCGCCGGTGCAGGATGCCCTCCGTCGCCAGAAAACCCGCGGCCAGTTCGCGGTCATGACCCGGCGTGCGCATGACCACCGCCACGCTGTGACCGCCGACACGGATCTCGAGCGGCTCCTCGGCCGCGAGCACGTCCTCGCGCACTTCGGCCGGATGCGCTCCTTCCAACCGGGTGATCGTGAAGCTACGGACGGCTTTGGCGGGGGTCGGGGGCATGGCAGGAGCAAAGCGAAACCACGCGCGCATTCACGTTTTTTGTGAGGCAAAGATCATGGTTGTGCCGTCCCGGTGGCGGCCAGCAGGGCGGGTCTGTGACCCGCCATTTCACGCTTCATCCGCGGATAATCGCTATCGGGGCAGGTCACAGACCTGCCCTACTTGGCCAGCGACTTGAGGAGTGCGAATTTGCCGCTCGCGGCGGGAGTGATGAACTTGCGGCGGAACGCGTTGACGCGCACGCCCTCGCCGAGCATCTGCGCCAGCCGTTCGGCCAGCGCAGGAGGCGCGGAATGCTCCGAAACGTAGTGGAAGTCCCAGCGCCGCTCGGCGGTCTGCACCAAGCTGTAATGCCAGCAGGCGAAATTGTCCGGCAGCACCTCGTCCACCTCGGTCGGCGAGACCAGCGAACCGTCGGGCCGGAAATACAGGCCGCCTTCGCGGCCCAGAATGCGGTAGCCGGACGGATACTGGCGAACGATGTCGCCCGTGTGATAGCGCAACAGCGGCATCGCCTCGCGCCCGCGGGTCGTGACGTAAATCTGGTAAACGTCCGGCAGGCCGGCGCGCCAGGGCACGAGTTCGATGAAGGCGTTGTCGTCGATTACCTGTGAATCGTCCTTGAAGGCCTCGCCGACGAACAGGTAGCCCGCCTCGGTCGAGCCATAAAGATCGACCTGGGCCGCGGGAAACACCTCCGCGATGCGGCGGCTGTGCTGCAGGCTGGCCTTGCCGTAAGTGAGGATCACCGCGCGGATGCTCGGCACCTTCACGCCGCGGCGCTGGGCCGCGCGGGCCAGCAGCGAAAGATAGATGGGCTCGCCCTCGATCACCTCGGGCTTCGTCGCCTGCAACTCGAGCACGATGCGGTCCCATTCCGCCTCCGGGAAGGCAAAGGGATCACTGGAAAGATTCAGATAGACCGTGCCGTTGAAGTAACGGTGCGGGAACGGATGATCCTCGTAGGGACAGAGGTTGCTGGAACAACCCACCGGCGCGAGGACGCACTTGCGGTAGGGCCGGCCGACGAATTCGCGGAGGATGGGCGAGGCGCGGTACGCGCGCTCGGTCTGCGCCTCCCACCAGCCCTGCTCCATGATCACCGTCATCGGCCCCTGTGTGGTGCCGGAGGTGGATTCGTACTCGAAGCGCTTCTCCGCCATGCCGCGCTCGATCTCCCGGTAGTCGGCGAAAAAAGCCTGGTGCCCGTGCTCGACGATTTCCTTTTTCGAAAGCGCCGGAATCTCGCGGTAACAGGCCCACTCCAACGGATTCTGGTGCAGCGGAAACCGCCGGCCATAGAGCGGACTGCGGGCATAGATCCGCCGGACTTCCTGCTCCAACGGCCCGGGCACGCGGTCGGCGGCCAGGGGGCCGAGCGTGGCGGGATGGTTGGCGAAGACGGGGACGGACATGGCGGTGGTCGGGCAGGAAACTCCGGAGTGGGGTTAAGTCAAACGCCGCCCTGCATCGCCCGCCAGCGGGGTTCGAACAGGAACAGGGCGTTGAGCACGAGGCTGTGGGTGATGCCGCCATTCCGGGCGAGGGCCAGCACCTCCGCCACGGGCAAGGTCAGCACCTCGATCTCCTCATCATGGTCCCAGGCCATCGCATCGGTCACCACCGCGCGCTCCACGAGCACCACATGGCACCGGTTGCTCAGGATCGCGGGATTCGGCCGCACCGAGCCCAGGAGGCAGGCGGCCGCACCGGAAAAACCGGTCTCCTCGCGCAATTCCCGGGGGCCCGCCACGAGCGGGTCCTCGCCGGCATCAATGACTCCGCCGGGAATCTCGAGGGCAAAATCATCCACGCCGAAACGGAATTGGCGCACGAGGACCAGCCGGTGGTCCGGGGTCAGCGCGATCACATTCACCCAGTCCGGCGGATGCGCGACGACGAAGTCGCGCTCCGTGCCCCGCTGCGGATGCCGGTAGCGCACATGCTGCAGTTCAAACACGCGGGTCTGCGCCAGCGAGGCATGGCCGAGTTTTTGCCAGCGGGCGGGATGGCCGGGAGTGTGGCTCATGACGGGTCAAAAAAAATGCCTCCTGACTTGCGTCGAGGAGGCATCGGGGAAAATGCGGGCCGATTACTTCTTCGGCAGTTTGATCTTCTGGCCGATCTTCAGCTTGCTGGAGTCAACGCCGGGGTTGACCTGCTGCATGGCGTCGATCGTCGTGCCCTGCGCGCGGGCGATCTTGGCGAAGGTGTCGCCCGCCTTGATGATGTACTCATCGGGACCGGCCACGGCGGGGGCACCACCCTTGGCGGAACGCGCGGGGGCCTTGGCGGATTCCTCGAGCTTCGTGATGCCGGCGCGGAGGTTGCCGAGTTCGGCACCGACCTGGTTGAAGGCATCCTGGGTCGAGCGCGTCAGGGCGGCCAGATCACGGGAGGCCTTGTCGGCGGTCGCGGCGGTCGAACTGACCTGCGATTCGAGGGCGTCCACTTTCGCGAGTTTTTCCTCATGCGCGGCCAATGTCTTGCCAACGCTAGAGAGTTTG
>JBIJDP010000070.1:0-8042 GCA_044344065.1 Opitutaceae bacterium | reverse complement strand
CCGGGGCGGCCCGCTGGCAGGCCTCGGCCACCTCGGCTGGCACCAGGCTGGGATGCACGGCACACCACGTGTGATGGCTCTTGCGATCGGGCGCGAAGGTGAAGAGTTCGCGCCTGCCGGGCAGGAACAAACCCACCTGCCCCGCCGCGATCTCCCGTTGCACCCCGGCCACGTCCACGGTCGCGCGGCCTTCCACCAGCACCACCAATTGAAAATCGCGTTGCATGCGCGGCCCGCAGGTGCCGCCGGGAGCATAGACGACATCGCCGAACATCACGCGCGCGGAATTGGCGCCGCGTATTTTAATGGGTATGTTTTTAAGTCCCCTATGGCTGGCCTTGGCCATGATTGTATGTTAATGGATATATGCCCCATGAGTTCTGCAACCACTGAAACCCCGCCCCGCAACCTTGTCGTCGAGACCGGCGGCTTCGCCGGCACCCGCCGCAGCCAGTTTCCCCGGCAGCGTCCGCCGGGTTATTTCTCGCCGGACGCCGATCCGGCCGCGGTCAAGGCCTTCTTCGAGGCCAACGGCTATCTCGTGCTCGAGCATGCGTTTAATCCCGCCGAGGTTGAGGAGCTCAAGCAAGAGACGATCCTCATCTGCCGGGGCGACCGCGGGGAACTGCCCGACCACCCGAAGGCCGGACCCGCCGAGCCCGACACCGCGGTGCTCAACCGTTTCCTCTGCATCCATTTTCCGCACAAGTGCTCGGACGTGATGCGCCGCGCCATCCACAACCAGCCCACGGTGCAAACGCTCAGCACCGTCATCGGCCCCAACGTGAAATGCATGCAGTCGATGCTTTTCATCAAGTCCTCGGGCAAGCCCGGCCAGGCTTGGCACCAGGATGAGGACTACATCCCCACGCGCGACCGTTCACTGTGCGGCGCCTGGATCGCGCTCGACCGCGCCACCCTTGAGAACGGCTGCCTCTGGGTGCTGCCCGGCTCGCACAAGCCCGGGATCCTCTGGGAGCAGCGCTGGCACGGCGACCGGCGCTTTGATTGCGCCGAGGAATCGTTCGATTTTCCGTATCGCGACGAGGAAGCCATCCCCGTCGAGGTCGAGGCCGGCTCGGTCGTGCTGTTCAACGGTTACCTGCTCCACCGCTCGCTGCCCAACCGTGCGCCCGAAGGCACGTACCGCCGCTCGCTCGTCAACCACTACATGAGTTGCGAGTCGCGCCTGCCCTGGGGCAAGACCCCAGAGGGCGATCACAATGCGCACTACGACTATCGCGACATCATCGTCGTCGCCGGCAAGGACCCGTACGCCTTCAAGGGCCTCACCGACATCCAGAAGCCCAGTGTTCGCCCCAGCGGCCAGGGCGGCTGCGACAAGTGGGGCGGCCAGGGTCGCAAGTACCGGGACGAAGGCTCCGCAGATCCGAAAAAGAAATAACCCGCCCCAAGCGCGCGACCTGAGGTGAAGCCGGGACGGGCGCGAACCTCGGCAGCGTCACTTCGCTGGTGTCCCGTCAGGGAAGATCGCTACCTGAATGCCGGGGATGTCCCGAGAGGGAGCCTGTTGCAGGCGATGGGATCCTTTAGGGGCGCAGCTCGACTGCGCCCGATTGTTTGGCGCATGCGGCGGGATCGGGCGCACACAAGGTGCGCCCCTACCTCTCAAACCATCGCCTGCAAGCAGGCTCCTTGTGCAACGAACTTACCTGACAGGACACCAGGGCGTGTCTGCCCCGGCATGGATTGTAACTGCGCGGGAAGGCGTCACAGTTGCACCATGAAGGTTGTCGTCACCGGTGCGGCTGGAAACTTGGGAAGCCAGGTCATGAGCGAACTCCGCTCTGCCGGCCACGAGGTGCTGGGCCTCGATCGGAGGTTTGCCAGCTTCTCCCGCCGCTGGCGCCGGGTCAATCTCCTGGACGGTCCGCGGGTGATGAAAGCCCTGGAGGGCGCGGAAGCCGTGGTGCATTTGGGCAACCATCCGGGTCGCTCGCGCCGGACGCCCGATCCCGTCCTCGCCGAGAATGTCGCGATGAATTTCAATGTCTTTGAGGCGGCCAGGACGGCCGGGGTCCGGTTGATCGTCTATGCCAGTTCCGTTCAGGTCATGCGGGGTGAACGTCTGCTCAGTGATCCCGTCGCCCAAAGCACGCTCCCCTGGCTGCCACTCGACGGGAATATTCCCGCGGCCCCGTCGAATCCCTATGCCCTGAGCAAAAGCCTCGGCGAGGACATGCTCCGCTACAATGTACGCCATTCCGAAATTACGGCGGTGTCGCTGCGCTTCCCTTTCCTGATGGCCAATCCTCCGACGCGCACCCTGCAGCCCAAATACTGCCAGCGCCTGGACGAGGCATTCACCTGGCTCACGTATGCCGATGGGGCACGGCTCATCCGTGCCGTGCTCACCGCGCCCCTGCGTGGTTTCCATATCTATTTTCCGGCCGCCCCCCAGCCCATGGTGGCAGGCGAGGTGGAATCATTGCGCCAGCAGTTTTTCCCGGGCGTCCCGCTAAATGTGCCAGCTCCGCTCACCAGCTTCGTTGATGGCCGCGCCATCCGGGAAGACACGGGCTGGACCCCACGGGACGTCTGAGGGCGGCCGTTCGGCCCCACCGGCCTGCGGCAATGCGCTACTGGATCATATGAGTTCGGACAGGAGGAGGGCTTGCACAAAAAAGCCTGCATTGCCGTGCGGGGCGCGCTAAGTCACCGCTGCTCCCCATGAATTCCTTCAACGGACTCGGCCTCAACCTTGGCAACCTGAGCAGACTCTCCGCGGCGCAGACGCGCTCGATCAGTGCGGAAAATTACTCCGGCGCGAAAGGCGCAGCCGGTATGGCGACCGAGGGCACCGGGGCCAATTGCGCGCGTGATCTGGGCCGCGGCTGGAAGGTCTCTCCCTCCGTCCGCATCAAGGTCGGCGAAACCTTCACGGTCGCCGACATCACCGGCAGCGGCGCCATCCAGCAAATCTGGATGACCCCCACCGGCCCGTGGCGCTACAGCATCCTGCGCATCTATTGGGACGGACAGGAGCAGCCCTCGGTCGAGTGCCCCGTCGGTGATTTCTTCGGACTGCCCTGGGGCCGTTACTCGCCGCTGGTCTCCCTGCCCGTGTGCGTCAATCCGGGCAGCGCGTTCAACTGCTACTGGGAGATGCCGTTCCGCCAATCGTGCCGCATCACGCTCTCGAACATCGGCCACGAGGACATGACGCTCTACTATCAGGTGAACTACACGCTCACCGACGTCCCCGCCGACTGCGCCTATTTCCACGCCCAGTTTCGCCGCACCAATCCGCTGCCATTCAAGCAGGACTACACGATCCTCGAGGGCGTGCGCGGCCGCGGACACTATGTCGGCACCGCCATGGGCTGGGGGGTCAACAACAACGGCTGGTGGGGCGAGGGTGAGATCAAGTTCTTCCTCGATGGCGACAAGGAGTGGCCGACGATCTGCGGCACCGGCACCGAGGATTACTTCTGCGGCTCGTACAATTTCGAGAACAAGGAGACCAAGCAGTACCAGGAATTCTGCACGCCCTATGCCGGCCTGCACCAGGTGCTGCGGCCCGACGGACTCTACCGCTCGCAGCAACGCTTCGCCCTCTACCGCTGGCACATCATGGACCCCGTGCGTTTCACGTCGGACCTGCGTGTGACGATCCAGGCCCTCGGCTGGCGGAGCGACGGTCGTTACCTGCCGCTGCAGGACGACATCTCGTCGGTGGCCTTCTGGTACCAGACGCTGCCCACGGTCCCCTTCCCCGTCCTGCCCGCCCGCGATCAACTCGAGGTCATCTGAGTCCCATGAAATTCGTGATTGCCGTGGATTGTGAAGGACCGGCCGGCGTGGTCGGCGCACCCGGGGGTTCGCTCAACGATGCCCCGGCCCAGTATGAATTTGCCCGGCACCAGGCCACGGCCGAGGCGAGTGCGGCGGCGCGCGGACTCTTCGCGGCCGGGGCCACCCAAGTGATCATCTGGGACACCCACGGCGGTGGCGTGAACCTCGTCTACGAGGAACTCGACGAACGCTGCGACATTTTCCACGGCGCCAACGGCGGCCGCCTGTCCATGCTCGACCGCAGTTTTTCAGGCCTGCTGTTCATCGGCTACCATGCGCGGGACAACACCCTCGCCGCGCCCCTGGCCCACACCTTCAGCAGCGCCCGTTACCAGTGGATCAAGATCAACGGACGCGAGATCGGCGAAATGACCGTCGATGCCGCCGTCGCGGGCGCACTCGGCGTGCCGGTGCTCTTCGTGGCGAGCGATGACAAGGCCTGTGCGGAATTGAAGGCATTGCTCCCGGAGGTCACGGCAGTGACGACCAAGATCGGCTACAGTTGGAACTCCGCCCTGAGCAAACATCCGCACCGCGTGCTCAAGGAGATCGAGGCCGCCGCCCAGGCCGCGGTCGTCAATCGGGCCAAGGTAAAGCCGTTCACCCTTGCCGGTCCGCTGGAAGTCGAGATCCGCCACAAGCGCATCGATACCGCCGACGAAGCATGCCTGCCCGTCTACGGCTGGCAGCGCGTGGATGCCTATACGGTGAAGCGCACGATCAAAGTGATCACGGATCTGTTCTGAGTTTAAATTCAGTTGGAACGCTAATCTTCGCTAATCTACGCTAATTATTGAATCCGCAGCCTGGATGGCTTGTCCCCAATTAGCGAAGATCAGCGCAGATTAGCGTTTCCAAAGTCTGTAATTCGGCGTTCGGCGTTTCCTGCCCGCCAATCCACTCGCTCACACTCGTAGCCACAAAGGCTACCCTTCAATCCCGAGGCAGCACCAGCACACGACCGTCCGCGGTGCCGAGCACGAGCTTTCGCTCCGCACTCCGGTGATCGCCGGGACGAGGCATACCCGTGAGCTTGGCTCCCAAGTCGAACCTTCCTTGCACCACACCGTCCGTTGATAAAATCCAACCGGTCCCCCGGTTCGTCAGCACCAACACCCGCCGGTCCGGCAGCAACCAGAGCATGTGCGCCTGCTCTCCAATCCATGCGCACCATTCGCGTCGGCCCGTCGCTCCCGCCACAGCGACGACGTAACCGGCATCGGAGGAGCAAAGCACCCGCCGGCCGGTCGCATCAAAGGTCAGCGCGGCGGCGGCCCCGGCGACATCAAGGTCCCACTTCACCTTGCCTTCGGCGGTGTAGGCCACCAATTGGCGGCAGTTGGTATCCAGCGCCGTGACCAGTTCGTCCACCCCGTCGCCATTAATGTCCGCCACCATCAAATCCCGCATCGCCGACGGCATCGACCAGCACGTGAGGTCGGACCGCTGGCAATGTCCGCGCACGGCCCCGTCGCCACCGAGGAAGATCGCATAGCCGTGGATTGACGGTCGTGACGTGCCGCCAAACAAGGCAAAGCTGCCTCGAAACGATCCCGGCCACATCGCCGTAAACACGCCCCAATCAATCGGGCGTTTCCAGAGTTCGCGGCCATTGCGGTCGAAGGCGTAAACCCGCCGGTCGGCGTTGCTCACCAGAATCTCAGCCATCCCGTCGCCATTGATGTCGGCCACCGCGATCTCGCGGATCCGGCTGCGCTCCTCGCTCCAATAGGCCCAGGGCAGAGTCACCCACGGGATATCGACCGTCCAGAGCTTCACACCCTGACCATCAAACAGGGACAAGGCCCCCCGCTCCTCGCCGACGATCACATTCCCATCCATCCACTCCAGCGAGAGAATCGCCCCCGGCAATTGCGCCCGCCAGAGTTCACGGTGCGCCGCATCAAAGGCGACGACCACGCCTGCGGTGGTGCCGACCACATGACCGAAGCTGCGACCGGCCACTGCGGAAATGCATTGCCCCTTGATGTGTGTTACGTGCCACGGCGGAAACACCGCCGGAACAACGGGGCGTAATGGCATCGAACCTGGCCGGCGCGATTCGACCGCCTGTCCTGCCGTGCCGAACATCCGCTCAACCGTCCCGATTCGCACCCTCGCACCGCAACCTGTTCCGTCGCGCTGCATGAGTTCAATTTCCGTCGGCGTACTCTCCAGCCCGCCAATGCTCCACCCGCTCGCCTCAGCCCGGAGAGTCCATGCGCCTGTCTTTGCCTCATCACCCGCCCACAGCAGTCCGGCCAGTACCGAGCCTCCACCAGCCTCGACGATGGAACGCAAACGCTCCACGGGATGGCCGCCGCCTTCGTCGATGATGTCTTCGTTTGTCGCAAGATGCAGCCACACGTCCGCCCCGCCCGACTGCAGCCGGCTGCTGAATCCGCCGGCCCGCACCGTGCATTCCCCGCGGGGAAACCAGCTGCGCTCGGCGAGCAGTTCGCCCGCCGCCCCGGCCGTCACGCGGTCGAGCACCAGGGTCCAATCACCGCGCTTGCGCACGATGTGCCGTTCCCAAGTGGTTTCACCCGCACCGTCGATCCTCGTCCCAACGACGGAAAATTCCCCGGACGTGCCGCGATAGAGCAGCCGGGCGTAACGCGGAATCCGTCCGGGGCCACGGCCTCCAAACGCCAGGTTGACACCGTTCTGCCAGCGCGGCCCGAGGGAGTGCATGTAGCCGGTGCGTGGTAAAAACCAGTCGACGCCTTTTTCCCGCAGCCAGACGAGGCAGTTCGCATCCTGATAGGCATGATGACCGCCCGAGATGCCATCGAGCAGGAGGTAAAAGTCATCCGCCCCCCAGCCATCGCGCAGGGCAATTTTGTCGAAGCCTTCAGCCGCCGGCACGTTCGTCACAAAAATGCCGTCGGGATTGTAGACCGGGGTCTCGATGGTTTCATGCCACAGCGCGTCGAGCGGAGCCGCCGCCTGGCCCAGCAAATCCGCGCGGCGCCGGATGGGGGCATTGCCCGTGAAGGTGCGCAGCACTTCATCCGTGAAGGTAACCAGTCCGGGCTTGGTCTTGGACACGAGCCGGAGCTGCGCCGCATCGCGCGCCAGCGCCGGCAGGCTTTCTTCCAGACTGAGGTAGCCGGTATCACCCGATGCCACTGCACAGGCCGACAGGTAATGACGGGGCGCACCCTTGCCGTAGGCGATCAAGGCCCGGTCGGCCGCCTGTCGGAAGGCCGGCGCCACCGGATAGTCCACCTGCTGCGTCGCCAGCGCATAGACCAGCGTGTTGAAGAGCGAGGCCGCCCACTGGTGTCCCCACGAGTCACAGGCCGGCTTGGCGCTGGCTAGCTGCGGGGCAAACAGCCGCCCGGCCGTCGCCAGCCATGCCTGCGCCTCGGGCAGGCCGTAACGACGCGCAAAGAAGCGCCCGACAAAAAACGCATCGAGACCCGAGCGCGTGTGATGATTATAGCGCACCGCCCGCGTGGCGGAAATTTCCGCGATCTGCGCGGTACCCTCGCCCGACTCGGCCACATGGAGAAACATGGCGTCGACCTTGCGACGCTCGGACGCCGTGAACCGGGGGTGGTCGCAGATCAGATCCCAAACCGTGAGCAGCACATACATCCGCCCATGCAGCATGGGCCTCGCCTCGGGGTTCGGGTGGAAGACATCATGCGCGATGAAGTGATGCAACTCGCGCTGGAACCGTTCGAGGTAGCGCTCATCGCCCGTGCGCAGGTAGCCGGTGCCGCACTTCGCAATGTGATCCATGTAGTCCCAGCTGCCGGACTGCCCGACGCGTTCCCACACCGCATCATCCGGCCCGAGATAACGCACGAGATCGAGCGACCCGGCGTCCGCCCATTGTCCGAGACAGACTTCGTTGAAATACCCGAACACCGGACCGTGGTCGCGCACCCGGGCGGCCAGACTTTCCGCCGCGGCCCGCACCCCCGCCACCTCGCTGCCGCCGACCAGCAGCACCGGCGCGCCGGCGCTCCATGGTTCACCGATTGTGCGCAGCGCATAGCCTCCGGGACCGGGGAAGGCGTAGTCGGTGAAATCGTAGGCTTCGAAATAGAGCCGGCGCACCAGCGCGCTTTCCATGAGATTGCCCAGCACCACCACCGGACCGGCGCCTTGCCATGACCGCGGTTCGGTTTCCACGATCACTGCCGGAGGGACACCGGTGGCCGCCGCCAAGGCCGCGGCCAGTTCGGTTGCCACCTTGACGTAGACTGCGTCCG
>JBIJDP010000069.1:0-8073 GCA_044344065.1 Opitutaceae bacterium | reverse complement strand
TTCCAAGGTCACGGGCGTCACGCGGTAGCCGCCCCAATTGTCCGGCAATGGTATCTGCCCCTGCATGAACTTCGCCTTCATCTCGGCAAACTTGGTCTCCAGCAACGACCGGGTCGTGATGACCTCGCTCTGTCGCGACGCCCAGGCCCCGATCTGGCTGTCGCGGGGCCTCGACAGAAAATAGCGCAATGACTCCGCCGCGGAGATCTTCTCGGCCCGGCCCGTCACGTTCACCTGCCGCTCCAGCGGCAACCAGGCGAACAGCAGGGCCACGCGCGGGTTCACCGCGAGGTCGCGCGCCTTGGCGCTCTCGTAATTCGTGTAGAAAACCAGGCCGCGCCGATCAAAGGCCTTGAGCAGGACCGTGCGCAGCGCGGGCCGGCCGGTGGCGTCGGCCGTGGCCAGCGACATCGCGTTCGGCTCGAGCATCTGCGTCTCGATCGCCTCGCGCATCCAATGGTCGAACTGGGTGAACGGGTCCGCATTCAGGTCGTCCCGGTCCAGCGAGCGGGCGGCATAGTTCCGGCGCAATTCCTCCAAATGCATCCGCACATCCTGATGGCTTCTGCCTCATGGACGCAAGCCGTGCCCGAACGGCGTCACCAAGGCCCGGCCTTGTGCGTGACCCCTCCGATCCATCAAACCGGCCATTGGTCTGTAAAAATTCCCGCCCCGGATCGTTCGTTTCGCCACTCTTCCAAAAAAGTTCACGTACCCGCTGTAACTTTGTTCTCTAGGTCGTGTTGTCATCAACGTCCCCGGCACAACACGAGGCGCAGTCAGTAAACTCCAACCCTCAATGCTCCGCTGACGCGGAGATCCTGCTATGAACCAGATCAAGATGCTCCTCGGGGCTGCCCTGCTCAGCGGCCTCATTTCCACCTCAGTCTATGCCGGCTCCGGTGCTCCCGCCAATCCTCCCCGCGGCGGTGCGGGCGTCCCGCATCCCGAAGTGATGGTCGGTCCGGAAGACCTGCCGCGCCGCTTCATCGACGTGACCGTGAAAGTCACTTTCACGGTGGACGAGAAGGGCCAGCCCCGCGACATCAAGCTCGTGACGCCCAATGACCGCGATCTCGCGCGCAGCCTCCTGCCCGCCATCGCCCAGTGGCGTTTCACGCCCGCCTATGTCAACGGCGAACCCGTCGCCAAGCGCGTGGTCATGCCGGTCAAGATCGTCGCCGGCACCTGACCAGTCCGCCGCGTCCGGCCCGACCGGAAAACCGTAGGAGTAATCCGGCGGCTGGTGCGCATGGCGCCAGCCGCCGGTGTTTTTTGTGCACCGAAACCGGTTCGCAAGCAGGGCAGGTCTCTGACCTGCCATCGAACGCTCCACCACGGATGAAGCACCAAAAAGGCGGGTCACAGACCCGCCCTACTTGTCTGCACCGACTGGCAAGCCCCCGGCCAACTCACTCCAGCCCGCAGGCCCGGCGCGCGCGACCGAGCACGACCTTGGCCACGGTCCGGGCGCGCATCGCGCCCTCCTTCAGCACCTGCTCGACATAGTCGGGATTGGCGACGAGTTCCGCACGGCGGGTGCGGTAGGGTGCGAAGAAAGTCCAGTAATGCTCGAACAGCGCCTTCTTCAGATCGCCATAACCGAGTCCACCGGCGCGCAGCCGGTTCTCATAGTCGGCCGCCACACCGGCCGGCGCCACGAGGCGCAGCAACTGGATTGCGAGGTTGCGGTCGGCGTCGGGCTTGGGTTCCTGCGGTGTGCGCGAGTCCATGACAATGCCCATGATCTTTTTCCGCAGCGCCTTCTCGTCGCCGAAGATCTCAATGGTGTTGCCGTAGCTCTTGGACATCTTCTGCCCGTCCAGGCCGGGGACGACCGCGACCTCGTCGCGGATCTGCTCATCCGGCACCACGAGGGTTTCGCCGTAGGTCTGGTTGAACTTGATCGCGATGTCGCGGGTCATTTCCAAGTGCTGTTTCTGGTCCTTGCCGACGGGCACCACATGGGTGTCGTAGAGCAAAATGTCCGCCGCCATCAGCACCGGGTAGGCGAACAGGCCGAAGTTGGGCGCGATGCCCCGGGCGGTCTTGTCCTTGTAGCTGTGGGCGCGCTCCAGCAACCCCATGGGCGTCAGCGTGCCGATGAGCCAGGTCAGCTCGCAGACCTCGGGCACGTCGCTCTGGCGCCAGAAAACCGCCTTGGCCGGGTCGAGTCCGCACGCCAGCCAGTCAAGGGCGATGCCCCTGGTGTAGGCGCGACGCTCGGTTGCATCCGTCAGCGCGGTCATCGAGTGGTAGTCCGCGATAAAGTAATACGCATCGCCGCCGGCCTGCAGTTCGATGGCCGGGCGCATGGCACCGAAATAGTTGCCGATGTGCAGGGTGCCGGAGGGCGTGATGCCGGTGAGGATTCTGGGCATGGTCGGTTAAAGGAATGGGATCGTGCTCGTTCTCGTAATCGTTCTCGTTCGCGAATGAACCTCCAAGAGAGAACGAGAAAGATTAAGAGAACGAGAAAGATTTTGCCTCAATCCCGCCGGGCCCGGGTGGTGATGGCCTGATGGTGGTTCGCGACCGTCGCCGGCGGCAGGCAGCCCGAAAAGGCGGTAAGGGGCATCACCAGGGCGCGCGGACCGAGCAGCGATCCCGGCTGGAGCACGGCGTTGCATCCCACCTCGACCTGATCGCCCAGGATCGCCCCGAACTTGCGCAAACCGGTGGGCACATTGCCCGTGGGCAGACGCACCGTGACCTCCTGCTGGTCCAGGCGCAGGTTGGAGCAGATGACGCCGGCCCCGAGATGGGCGCCATTGCCGAGGATGGTATCACCCACGTAGCTGAAATGCGGCACCTGCACGCGATCCATCAGGAGGCAGTGCTTGAATTCGCACGCATTGCCGAGCACGCCGTCCTCGCCGACGATGACGTTGCCGCGGATGTAGGCCCCCGGGCGGATTTCCGTGCGCGCACCGATCCACACCGGGCCGATGATGGTCGCATACGGCGGCAGTTTCACGGTCGGGTCGAGGTGTACAAAACCTTCCAAGTGCACGCCCGCCGGCACCTTGGGCCGGGCCGCCTCAAACCGGTGCGCCTTGAGGGCCGGTGCGATCTGCTTCAGCCACTCCCACGGCGCCGCCTCGGCCCGGAAGAAACTGGCAAAATGGGACAGCGAGGGCGGCAGGGTGAAGAATTCGGCGGCTTGCATGGCGGAAAAGTGAGCGAAGTTACGGCCCTGATCAATAGGCGTGTGGCGCCCGGGGACATCACCCGTGCGGCCAAACCAGCCGGGTGGCACGCAATCCAGTGCGTGCGGACCATCGCGACCGAGGGCGGTCGCGCTCCCGCCCATTCTACCCGCGCATCTCCGCCACCTTAACCGGCCTCTTTTCGGCAATGGACCGGTCGGCGGCAAAGATCACCTCGTGGGTCGCCACCGCCTCGGCCAGGCCGCTGAGCGGCATCGGCCGGTTGTCCGCGAGGGCGGCGAAGAACGCATCAAACTGGGACCGGTAAGGATGATCGGCCACGTCGCCGGAATCGATCGGCTTCATGTCCGTCGCCTGCCAGCGGTTCCGGTCGAAGCCCGGCCGGTGCACCGAAAATTTCTGATCCAGGATCGAACCCCCGCTGCCGACGAGATGCGTGTGGAAGTAATAGGGCTGCAGGCAATCGATCACCGAGGCGCACTTCCCCACCCGGCCGTCGCTGAACTTCAGCAGGGTGACACTGGTCGTGGGGTATTCGTATTTCGCAAAATCCGGATGCGTCGACTGCGTGGCATAGGCCGTCACCTCCTCCACCTCTCCGCCCATGCACAGGCGCAATGCATCAAGGGCGTGGCAGCCGGCCGACAGCAGGCTCGAACCGCCGCCGCCACGCGTGATGTTCCAACGGTACTGGCCGTACCAGGGGCCGGAGCCGTGGAAGTAATCCACCTCGCCGTAATGCACGCGGCCGATTTCGCCGCGGTCGAGCAGGGCCTTGATCCCGAGAAACTGGCTCGACCACCGGCATTCGAAGCAGATGCAAAACTGCACCCCGGCGGTACGCACCGCGGCCTCGACGCGCCGCAAGTCAGGAAGCGAGAGCGCCATCGGCTTCTCCAGGATGATGTGCTTGCCCGCCTGCGCCGCCGCCACGGCGTGGTCGGCGTGCTCCCACGGATAACCCGTGATATCCACCACCTGGATGTCCGGATCCGCCAGCAAGTCGGACACCCGACGATATAGTTTCAGTGGCACACCATGCCGGGCTGTCAGCGCGGCCGCCTCCAAAGGCCGCGAGGAACACACCGCCGTCACACGTCCGCCCGTGCCCTGGTTGATGGCGTCAATATGCGCCGTCGCCGCCCAGCCGTAACCGATGATGCCGACATTGAATGTTCGCATGGGGTGATGTACCGCGAGCCTGCCAAAGGCCGCCGCGCTAGCAAGTGCGCAACCGGACAGCCGTAGCTACGAGCGTCAGCGAACGGATGCATGTCACGTAATACGTGACAAAGCGGCTTGGGCAGTTGTGGCCAAGAGACATGCCCGATCGCGTGCAATTGCTGCGGCTGGCATCATTCGGGCACATGTCGAATTGTAGCTACGAGCGTGAGCGAGTGGAGGATTTGCAGATGGGAGATCGAGTTTTAGAAACTCGAACTCCGAACTGCGATCAACGACTGATCCAATCGCTCACGCTCGTGGCTACTGGCCCGTCCAGGGAATGAATCTCGCTGATGCCCCCGTCTCAATCGATTCGCCAATGGCGCGGTAGAATTCGGCGAGGCTGTAGATGCATTCGGCCCCGGCGTCGGGTTCGCGATGATGCAGGATGCAGTCGCGGAGATCATGCAGCTCGTCCAGCTGCTCGTCCTTGGACTCAAAGGGCGTCCTGACTTCACCCGCATCGGTGACGACGCGCAGGCTGTTGGCATCAATCCGGTCCCAAGTGGCCGTGCCGAGCGGACCGGCGAAGGTGACCCAGTAGCTCTTGTACGCCACATAGGAGCAGGCCAGGGAGAAGAGCCGGCCGTCGGCGTACTTCGCGATCACCGTGCCGAGGTCGGGAGTTTCGGTCGGTGCATCCCGCTTGGCGATCAAGGCCGAGACTGTCGCGGGCGGGCCCCATAGCATGAGGGCCACTTCCAGCGCGATGATGCCCATCTGGGAGAACGGCAGCAGCGGCGCCTCCTGCGCGGCGGCCCGCCAGCTGCCCGGCGGCAGCTTGTAGGCCGTCGGCGAGGAAACACTGGCCTGCAACTGATGCGGCACGCCGATGGCGCCGGACTGAAGGGCCGCTTGCAGGGCCAGCACGGCGGGATTCTTGCGGTGATTGGCCCCCGCCATGAGCACGCGGCCGCACGCACGCGCCCGCTCGATCATGCGCCGCGCCTCCTCGCTCGAAAGCGTCACCGGGATGTTGACGAACACATGCTTGCCGGCATCCAGCGCGGCCAGCGCATCCTGGCAATGCTGGCGGTTGGGCGTGGAGACAATCACGGCGTCCACCTCAGCGGAACGGAGCAGTTCGTCCAGGCTCGCCACGGGTTTTCCGCCGTATTTCTCGCAGGTCTCGCGCGCCCGCGCCGCCTCGAGGTCGAAGGCCGCCGCGAGGTGCAGTCCCTTGGCGCGAACCAGCGCCTCGAGATTCAGGCGGGCGTAGCCCCCGCACCCGATCAGACCGATACCCAGGGAATTGTTTTTCATGGAAATGGTTTACGGACCTTGACGCGAACCGCGCGGACCGCACCGAGCGCGAGGGCAAAATTGCCCGTGACCCCAAAGCCCGTCTGGCTGAAGCGTTCCCGGCGCAGGAGCCATGCCTGCGTCAGTCCGTTCGATGCTGGATCGCCGCCTGTGGCCTCCTTCAACGCTTCCGCCGTGAGGGCATACCTGTGCCCGGCCCACTCCAGTTCGACCGTCGCGCCCTTGACGCGATACCCGAGTTCGTGGGCCCCATCCCAGAGCAGCACCGGGACGGACAGCCATGCGTCCTCGGGGACCTCGCCGCTGAGGCGATAGGTGAACGCGATGCCGTCGGCCTCAGGCGCAACCTGCACGGAGATCCGAGCCGCACTCGCCGCCGTCGTTCCCGCGGGTCGCAACGTCGCCTGAAAGACATTTCCCGGCAGGGAATCCACTGGCTCATCCATGCGGTGAAATATCCCGGCCTTCGTTGCCGCCAGGACGCCAAAATACGGTTCAAGCCACGGGCTGATGTGCGCGGGTTCCGCCACCAGGGCCGTGAGGAGATGGTTCACGCCGGCGCGCTTGGCGCCGATGAAGGGTCCCGTCGCACCGTCCAGCACCAGCCATGTCGGCTGCAGCGGCAGGTGGTAGTGCCACTTGTGCTGGCGGAGGACCAGGGCCACGCCGTTTTTACGGCTGTGGAAAAATGCATAGCCGGCATCCGCATCCACAAAGACCGGGTCCGGCGCGGAGGCCTGCGGGGCAAGGCCCTTGAAGCCGCTGGCCTGCAGCACAGCCAGCAGCGCCCAGCCGACGCCGCCCGCGCCGATGTCGTTGTTCACCCGGTTGTAGGGTTCGTTGCCCGCGCTGGCGTACGGCGACAGGCCCGTGGGCAGAAAATTCGGCCGGGCGAGGTTGCCGGTGGCACGCGTGAAGACGGCCAGGCATTGCTCGATCACGGGTGCGGCCTGTGCACCGCGATGCATGTAGGCCAGGAGGGCGTAGAGCGGATAAGTCCAGAGCTGGTTATAGCTGCGGTTGGCCTGTACCGCGCACATGGCGGGACCGTTGGCCCGGAAAAACCAGCCGCAGGCCCGGCCGATGAGCGCCTCGATCCGCGGCTGCAGTTTTCGCGCCCCCTCCGATGCCGGCGTTGCCAGAAGGAAAATACCCAGGCAGGCGACGGTGAGATACGCATGTGGAATCGAACCGTCGTCGCGTTCCCTGCGATCCTCAGGGAAACCCGCCGGCGTCCAGAGTTCCTCCAGCAGGGTCAGAATCCGGTCCGCCCGCTCCAACGAAGCCGGATTGCGCGGGCAGAGCACATCCCCGACCAGTTGCAGCGCCAGGATGTGGCCGAGCGGACTCAGCGCCTCCTCCGGCTGGCTCGACGCGATGAAGTCCTGCCGCAGCTTTTCCACTTCCGGACCCGGATCGAGCAACGTGAACACCAGGGCGGTGTAGCCCAGCATGTACTCGCGCAGATAAGGCGACTCGCGCATGATGGCGGCCGCGCGGTGTCCCCAGCGCAGCGCCCACTCTAGGTCCTCCGGCCGTTTGTGCAGACGCCAGGCCGCCGCGGCCACGACGCTGAAGCACGCGGGCGAATAATTCTCGCCGTATTCCGTCTCGTACGGATCGCGCATGCGGCCGTCGGCCTCGGACAGGCCGCGGGCAAACTGCAGGGAGCGTTGGAGCAGGTCGGTGACCGGATTCATGGATTCACACGTCTTATTTCAGTTTCCGCGCGGTCAGTTCGAGTTTCACGGTTCGGCCGGCGAGTTCGGGCAGGGACGGACAATGGACTGGATGCAGTGCGTTGGGCGCGAGCTGGTCACGGAGCAGTTCATCCAGCCGGGACAGCACTGGGAGTGAACTCACGTAGGCCACGGTCAGGCACACGTCGGCGGGAGCCAGGTCAAGATCTCGCAGCACCTGCGACACCTGTCGGCTCACCGCCAATGCCTCGAAATCCTCGCTCGTTCCCGCCGGCGCGCGCAGTTCACCGATGTGGACCATGTCCCAATGCGGCGTGCGAGTGCGGCGCACCCGGGTCGCTTCGTCCACCATCCCCGCGATGGGGACTTCCTCCTGGCCGACAGGTTTGCCGGCAGGGCCGACGATGCCCATCACTTGAATCTCGGTGAAGAGCGACGGCGCGCCCCAGAAACTGGATTCCTCCGCCATCAGCAGCACCGGGGCCGGATGACCCTGCTTCGTCCATAAGTTGACGCACTCCTCGCGGATGAGTCGCGCCACGGCAGGAGTGGAGGTGAAAGGACGCAACCGCACCACATCGGCGGGGGAGCCGCCGGCCTCGACGAAAACCTCCTGGATTTTCCGCAGCACGAGCCGCACCTGCGCCCGGGGATCGTCGCCGGCGAGCGGCTGGATCGCCTTGTCCCAGGCCACCACGCCGGACAGATAGATCATT